>SYDJ01000200.1 GCA_005801205.1 Gammaproteobacteria bacterium | reverse complement strand
CGTAAACCACGACAGGAGTTGTGGTTACAGGACACAGGTGTTTCAGGAAGAAATACTACAAAAGGAAACTGAAAGGATAAGGCAGTGATGCCGATAGGATCAGGATGATCCTTGACCCTCGCAGGACGCTCAGGGAGCTGGTAGGATGCAGCTCCCTTTTTCACTTTATTTCAAATCCACGTAAAAATCATTGACTCCCCACGTACTTTTCTAAGTCGCTGGATTTAAACAGTCTAACTACCTAATATGCATCTTTTTGCGAGATGTAGTGTTCCCACCATGATTTCCTCTACTGGCGTTCTTACCATTGATCTGACCGCAATACAGTCTAATTGGCTGTATGTTTCTGCACTCCTTCGCGAGGGGGCAGAATGTGCGGCGGCCGTGAAAGCGAATGCTTATGGCGTAGGTGCCCTGGAAGTTACCAAAGCGCTTTATGCTGTGGGTTGTCGATACTTTTACGTGGTGACTTTGCATGAAGCGGTAGAGCTTCGTAATGCTTTACCAAGTGATGTTGTTTTGTATGTGTTGGGCGGTGTGCCTGATGATATGGGCGATGTCTTTGTCGATCTCAATTTAATTCCCGTGCTGTATTCTCGTTTGGCTGTTGAACAGTGGTTGTCCTTCTGCGGATTGCATGAGCAGGCCTTTCCCTGTGCGTTAAAGTTAAATACCGGAATGACGCGCTTGGGGTTGGATACCGCTGAGCTTGATCAGCTTTTAGAGGCGACCACAAATATCTCTTACTTAAACCCTGTTTTGGTGATGAGCCATCTTGCCTGTGCGGATGAACCTGAGCATCCGCTCAACGACGAGCAATTGCAGCGTTTTAGTTCTGCGGTTATAAAAATAAAAGTTCTCTACCCTAAGGTAAAAACAAGTCTCGCTAATTCTTCCGGAACATTTTTAGGTGATGCTTACCATTTCGATATGGTGCGTATAGGCGCGGCTTTGTACGGTATAAATCCTCAAGTCGGCTCGGCTAATCCGCTGAGCCCTGTTATTAATTTGAAGCTGCCTGTGCTGCAGATTCGCACCGCTGAACGCCGTGAATCTGTTGGTTATGGCGCAACAGTTTCGGTGGCGACCGGCACTCGCCTAGCGGTTATTGCGGGAGGTTACGCAGATGGTATTCATCGCAGCTTGGGTTTGTGTCCAAAAGGGCAGTTTGATGGTGTTGACCTCAACGCGGTGGGCCGTGTCTCCATGGATTCTTGCGTTTTTGATATAACAGGCGTCGAAGGTGATCCTGATTACATTGAAGTTATTAACGATGCACTAAGCCTAGATTGCTTAATGAGCGCCAATAAAACCCTTGGTTATGAGGTGCTAACAAGTCTTGGTGGCCGTTATCGGCGTCGTTATATTGTTGCGGGAGCGGATAATGAGTAGCGACAGCGTTGAGCTGCCCCCACTTGAGCTATTGCAGTTATTGGGCGATGGCAAAAACCATTCAGGGCAAGAGTTGGCTGGCCTCCTAAAAGTAAGTCGCACTGCGATATGGAAACAGTTGGCAAAGCTCGAGGGGTTGGGGCTTGAACTGTTATCGCAATCGGGTAAAGGCTATTGTTTGGTGGGAGGTCTGGAATTGTTGGAGAAAGATCTTATCAGCTCGCTCTTGGCTCCCTCCGCTGCAAATGCGATTGCAGATTTAACACTGTTAAATCTGGTGGATTCGACCAATTCTTATTTAATGCGACAAGAGCAGGATGCAGGTATTAGCGTCTGCTTTGCTGAATGTCAAACGGCTGGTCGTGGTCGCCGTGGCAGGCAGTGGGTCAGTCCTTTTGCGAGCAATATTTATCTTTCCTTGCGTTTGTCGATTAGCAGCGGTTTAGGTGCTGTTGAAGGGCTTAGTCTTGCTGTCGGCGTTGCAGTTGCAAATGCTTTGGATGAGCTGGGTGTGGATGATGTACGCCTAAAGTGGCCTAATGATGTGTTATGGTCTGGTAAAAAGCTGGGCGGAATTCTGATTGAGGTGGTGGGGGATCCTTCAGGTCTTTGCCACTTGGTAGTGGGTCTAGGGCTTAATCTCCGCACCGAAAAGTCTATGGCTGATACTATAGATCAGCCTTGGGTGGCTTTGGATACAATTATCTCTGTTCTGCCCAGTCGAAATCGTGTCGCTGCTTGTCTGTTGAATCACATTGTCCCGCTGCTTAGTGATTATGAAAAAAAGGGTTTTGTTAGCTACAGGGCGGCATGGGAATCGTTAAATGCTCATACGAACCAAAAAGTAGATTTATTCATGGGCTCGCTTCAGGCGACGGGCCTAGTGCGAGGTGTCAATTCAGCGGGAGCGCTCTTGCTAGAAACAGATAGGGGTCTAGAGGTTTTTCATGGCGGTGAAGTGTCATTGAGGGCTGCTGTGTGATTTTAGAGCTGGATTGCGGCAATACGCGTGTTAAATGGCGCGTGCGCAATGATACATCTATTGTCATGCGAGGCGTATTTTTATCCCATGAAGGGTTTAATGTCATTACCAGCCATGAGCTGGTCGCAGCCAATATTCAACGCTTATTTGTTGGTTCTGTGTTGGGTGATGATTACGCACGCAAGCTGGCATCTTGGTCGATTGCGAATCTGGGAGTAAATCCAGAATTTGCTGTTAGCGAGCCGCACGCCAATGGAGTGATCAATGGCTATCAGCAACCAGAAAAGCTGGGGGTAGATCGTTGGCTAGCTATTTTAGCGGCAAGTGCTCATACCGATTCGGCGCGGGTTATTGTCGATTGTGGGAGCGCCATAACTGTTGATCTCGTCACATCTCAAGGCGAGCATCTAGGCGGATATATTGCACCTGGGTTAAGGTTGATGCGCGCGGCTTTAGAGTCAAAAACTGCGGCTATAAAACTGGGGCAAATTGGTTATCCTGAAAACAGTTTTCCTGGGCGCAATACGGTCGCGGCCATAAAGTCGGCTGAGCTTGCCATGGTGGCGGGATTGATTGATCAGGCAAAATCAATCTTGAAAAATTATGAAATAGGTGAGGCTAGTCTTCTGGTCACTGGTGGTGATGGAAAGTGGTTGGCGGCCATGTTGAACGCTGGTGCTTATCACGAAGATTTGGTGTTGGACGGGTTGCATATAGCGCTAATGGGTGCAGACACTAAAATGGGTGCGGATAAATGAGATTGATCTTTATTGTGCTTTTGATTGGCAATCTGGGTTTTTTTTTGTCGCAGGTGTGGGGCGAAAAAGCCGTAGCTGAAGGCAAGCCTGCGGTATCTGTTTATAGAAACTTTGGCAATTTACAAACGATTGCAGAGCGCGACGTTAGCGGAAAGCGCCCCGCAGTAGCTGCTGCGAAAAAAGAAATAGCTGCTTCGGATTCATCTTCTGTGCCGGCCAATGCCGAGCGATGTGAACTTATTGGCCCATTTGCTGAGTTGCTGCATGCAGAATACTTGGTGGAGCGGCTCGCTGCGCTTGAGGTTGCCTCATCTATAAAACAAGTTGAAATAGCTGACGGCAAGAATTATTGGGTGTATTTGAAGCCGGAAATGTCGGAAAAAGAGGCTTTGCGTCGCCTAAGTGAAATTCAGCAATCCAAAGCTATCGATAGCTACATTATTCCCAGTGGCGAGTTAGCTAACGGAATTTCTTTTGGGCAATTTGTGAGCGAGGCTGAGGCTAAAACTAGAGCGGAACAAATTCATGCTCAGGGTTATGCTGCAGAAATAAAAGAGCTTCCCAAAAGTCATAACGAAACTTGGGTTGAGGTTCGCGAGAAGGTTGGGCAAAAAATAAACGAAGAAAAGTGGTTGAGTCTTCTGAAAGAAGAAAAAGCTATAGAAAGAAGGCAAAATTATTGTTTGGGTGTTGCACACTGATAAAAGT
>SYDJ01000019.1 GCA_005801205.1 Gammaproteobacteria bacterium | reverse complement strand
GTTAGCAGAGCTGCGCGGTAATGTGGCCGCGTTGTTTATACAAAAACGCCCGAGGCCTTCACGACCCCGGGCGGTTAAGATTTCCAAAACCCGCTATCCGGTTAATCACAACGCTGCTCCGCTTAAGTGAACAGCATTGCGCTCATGTGGCGGTCTTGTGATGGGGGTGTTTTACGGGTTACTCGTCGTGGTGTTTGGCAAGTAGTTGGGTGTTCAGCTGGTTGATTTTAGACGCCATCTCTTCAATTAAGCCCAAGCAAATTTGTGGTTGATGATCGATAAGATCAACGAACTCTTCTTTGCGAACGGATAAAACAGTGCAATCGCTGGTAGCTATTACAGAGGCGATACGTGTCTGTCTGGTAAATACGGCAAGTGCGCCAAAAATTTCATTGGGAAGAACTTCGCCCACTTTAACGCCATCGCAAACGGCATCAGCGCTGCCATCCAGTAAGGTATAAACCTTATCGGCAACATCACCTTGCTGAATAATGATTTCGCCTTGATTGAAGTGGACAAAACCCGCTTGTGGCTGGAACTCTGCGCGAATTTCCTGCGCTAGCGCCTGCTGATAAAAGGCCATATTGCAGACAAGATAGTGAATCCAATTTTTTTGTAACTTAATATCTGAATTGACGTGAGCGATAAGCTCATCGCGCTCGTAAGGCATAAGTTGCACGGTTTCAATGCAGCTGAATAGGCCTTCGTTAAGATTGAGTGAGCGGGTGAGCCCAATCAAATCGCCTTCCTCAAAAATGGCGACCAGTTTACCGCGCACGCGATAAAACACTTGGCCTTCGGTAATGAGCATTAGGCGGGTGCTGGCTTGACCTTCAAAGAGGTCATTAGTAACGTTTATCTCAATGGGCTTGCCGGTAGGCAGGAGATTTTGCAGAAACAGCTCGGTCAAGCTGCGGGTTTTAAACGCTATGTCGGTAATAGAATCAGATTGTTTGGTGGGTAAATGCATGGCATCCTCGGTAAACACTACACAGATTTTCATCTAAGTGTAGCTGGTTACCCAAGAAAATCTGCGCACAATGGCGCAGACTTGCAACTTTACGCGAAAGCTTGTTGGTCGTTACTGAAGCCTTGCTCTGCTTCTGCGACCAATTGCAGTTTCATTTCGGGCGCTAGGTCGTTCCAGTGCACATTGAGCAGTGCACCCTGTAGAGCATAGAGCATAACTTTGGAGACGTTGATGTCGCGTGCTTTAATGCGGACATAAGCTTCCACGGCACCAATTCGGCGAAGGTCAGCATAAGTGTTAATGCCTACAGCATGGAGGATATTGACTGAGGCCATACCGAGGTTTTTTAGTTGAAGTAGTTCACTGTTACTGCTTGTCATGAAGATCCCGCTCCTTACAATTAAGTTATGATTCTTGTTCCTGCTGCCTATAAACTTCCATTTATAACTTTTCTTTATAGTAACCTGTTAATAGGCTAGCGCAATTGGTTTGTGCAGTTGCGCGCCAGATTAAGATTAAAAAAGGTGTAAAAAAGGTGTAAATATGAAAGATGGCACTCAAAACCTTGCAATAAATGAGAGTAATTTACATTTATTGCAAAAATGTGACTTGTTTGGATTAAATGATCTGCATTTGGTTGTTTATCCAAAACAGGGTGCCAAAGTTCATCCGCAATTAATTCCCGCGTTATCAGCGTTAACTCAAAAAGCAACAGATGCCGGTTTTGATATGCAGATTGCCAGCGGCTTTCGTAGTTTTGATCGCCAATTACTCATTTGGAACAACAAGGCACATGGATTGCGTCCGGTTTTGGATCAGTTTGAGCAGCCGATAGATTTACATTTATTAAGTGATGATGAAAAAGTCTTTGCGATCTTGCAGTGGTCGGCCTTGCCCGGCGCATCGCGCCATCATTGGGGCACCGATATTGATGTTTATGATGCCTCGCGTATGCCAGCGGAATATCAGTTGCAGTTAACTCTAGAGGAAACTCAAGACGATGGCTGTTGCGCAGAGTTTCATTCGTGGCTTGCGCAAGAATTGCAGCAACCCGAACAAGATTTCTTCCGCCCCTATATAGCGGGAGTGGGCAGTATATCCCCCGAGCCTTGGCATTTGAGTTATGCGCCGCTCGCGCGTTTGTTTGCAACACAACTCACGGAAGATATTCTGCGTAAAAAAATTCAAGAAACGGATATCGCATTGAAAGATAGTATTTTGAAAAACCTTAGTAATATTTTTAATAACTATATAAAACCTTACCAATAATTATCAGGAGCCTATGTTGAGCGACTCTTCGTTAACCCAATCAGTGACTAAGCGTGGCATTGTCAGTTGGATGTTCTATGACTGGGCAGCACAACCTTTTTTTACGGTGGTGCTCACCTTTATTTTTGGGCCTTATTTTGTATCGCGCCTAGTGGATGACCCCGTGCTGGGGCAAGCGGCTTGGGGTTACACAGTTACTATTTCTGGTTTTGTGATCGCGCTTTTATCGCCCGTGCTGGGCTCCATTGCCGATGCCTCTGGCTCGCGTAAAAAATGGATTGGTTGTTTTGCGGTTATTCAAATTTCTGCGCTCAGTTTGTTATGGTTTGCTGCACCCGGTTCTGCACTCTGGTTACCCATGCTGTGCGTAATTTTGGCAAGCATCGCCGCTGAGTTTTCCATTGTCTTTAACGATTCCATGATGCCGCGTTTAATCAGCAAGGCTGATGTTGGGCGCATATCAAACACTGCCTGGGGTTTAGGTTATGCGGGTGGTTTAGTGGCGTTATTTATTGTGTTGTTGCTCTTGGCGGGCAGCCCTACCACGGGTAAAACGTTAATCGGTTTAATGCCATTGTTTGGGTTAGACCCAGCCTTGGGTGAAGATGCGCGCATCACTGGCCCGCTCGCGGCGGTGTGGTATTTAATTTTTATTATCCCCATGTTTCTATTTACACCCGATACCAAAAGCGGTTTGTCGTTAACGAACGCAGTAAAAACTGGACTGAGTGAATTGGCGGGAACACTCAAAGAATTAAAGCAACGCAGTGCCATGTTAAAGTTTTTAGCGGCGCGCATGCTCTATCAAGATGGTGTTAATGGTTTACTTGCGTTGGGTGGTGTATTTGCTGCAGGCATGTTTGGTTGGAAAACTGTTGAGATGGGTATTTACGGAATTTTGCTATTGGTGGTTGCCATTTTTGGGTGTTACTTTGCGGGAAAAATAGATACGCGCATAGGCTCTAAAAAAATTGTTAGCATCAGTTTAGTGTGTTTGATTATTGCGACTCTTGGTATCGTTTCCACTGGCCCCGGCTACACCTTATTTGGGTTGCTGCAATTGTCCACAATTGATGGTGGAGGTTTATTTGGCACTGCAGCTGAAAAAGCGTATATCGTTTTTGGTTTATTGATTGGTTTGGTGTTTGGCCCAGCGCAGGCATCATCGCGCTCTTATTTGGCGCGTAGCGTGAGTGTAGAAGAAGCGGGGCGCTTTTTTGGTTTATACGCACTCTCTGGTCGCGCCACGTCATTTTTAGCACCTATGGCAGTTGCTAGCCTTACACTACTTACTGATTCAGCACGAATAGGTATGTGTGCGCTAATTGTGTTCTTGGTGGTTGGTTTTATAATTCTTTTGGCTACGCCTTATCCTGCCAGTGATAAAAAATCTGAAACATATTGATTGTTGTTGAAGGCGGTAGAGTAATTTTATGTTAGTTATTTTTGATTGTGATGGTGTGTTGGTAGACAGCGAAATTTTATCCGCACAGGTTTTTTCTGAAAGTCTGGCGCAGCAATATGGCATTCATGTTAGCCCACATTATTCGCTGGAATCCTATCGCGGTAAATCTGTGGCTGACTGTATTAGCATGATTACCGATGAACTCACTGAAAAATTAAATTGGCATGATGTGAGCCAGGCCGAGCGTGATGAACGCGGTCGCGCTTTTTGGCGGTATGTGCAATTGCAAACCTTGGTCGCCTGTGAGAATCGTTTATTTCCCGTTGAAGGTGTTGAAGCTGTGTTGCAAACGTTGCAAGTTAATAAAATTCCCTTTTGTGTTGCCTCCAATGGAAAACATGAAAAAATGGCAGTCACCTTGGTGAAAACTAACTTGTTACATTATGTGGAAGGTCATGTATTTAGCTTTGAAGATGTAACACGCGGAAAACCCGCGCCGGATTTATTTTTGCACGCAGCAAAAACCATGGGTGTTCCTGCTGCGCAAGCGATTGTGGTTGAGGATTCGCTCACTGGCGTAATTGCGGCTAAAGCGGCCGGTATGCGCGCATTAGCCTATTGCCCACCAGAAGCCGATGGTCACGCAAATTCGCTTACGGAAAAAATGCGTGACTTGGGTGCAGAGGTTTTTACGCATATGAATCAACTGACATCACTAATCGTAAATGCGCAGGCATAGTATTTTGGAAACTTCACTAAATATGACTAATGAACCGGCGGTAAATTCAGTTGCTGTGGATGTATGGCAAACAATTCGCGCTGAAGCGTTAGTGGCCAGCGCACAAGAACCTGTGTTAGCGAGTTTTTATCACGCCGCCATTTTGAATCACAGCAGTTTTCAAGCGGCGATTAGTTTTCATTTGGCGAATAAATTAGATTCGCAAACTATGCCTGCGCTAATGATTCGTGAAATTTTTGTGGAGGCCATGAACGCAGACTCCGGTATTGAAGTTGCTATGCGCGCGGATATTTGTGCGCACCGCGAGCGTGATCCCGCCTGCGATGCTTATAGTATTCCTTTATTGTTTTTTAAAGGCTATCAAGCATTGCAAGCCCAGCGCATTGCGCATTGGTTGTGGTTGCAAGGTCGGCAATGCTTAGCATTATTTTTTCAAAATCAAATATCGCAACAGTTCGATGTGGATATTCACCCTGGTGCAAAAATTGGCAAAGGCATAATGGTGGATCACGCCACCGGTGTGGTCATGGGTGAAACCGTGGTGATGGAAGATAACGTTTCGCTACTGCATGGCGTTACTTTAGGTGGCAGCGGCTGCACAAAGGGTTTACGGCATCCTATTATTCGGCGCGGTGTGTTAATTGGCGTGGGCGCAAAAATTCTGGGCCATATTGAAATTGGTGAGGGTGCAAAAATTGGAGCGGGTAGTTTGGTGTTGGAATCCGTTGCCCCTCACACGACTGTGGCAGGTGTACCGGCAAAAGTAATTGGTAGGCCGATGGTCGCAGAGCCTGCATTGAATATGGATCATGGTTTGGCGGAAAGTTAACTCAGGCCAGGGCCGCTCTACAGAATACGAGCAGCACCTTTGTTATTGCGCTCTTGGGCTATTGCGCTAAACGAATATCTTGCTCGCTATTGCCATCGAGCAACCAAGCTAAAACCGATTGACGGCTTTTAAGCATGTTTTCGTAGGTTTCAATCACAACCCTGTTGGGGATTTTTTGCTTTTTCATCAAGCTGATACGATGTTGTAAAAAAGCGATATCTTGCTCCACTTTGGTTTGCACACTGGATGCTTCTTTGAGTTCACCATCTACAACAATTTTACGTTGATATAAAGCATTCATAGCGCAATTCCTCCTTTACAAAATGCTCAACCAGTTTAATAGCGACTATATTAAGTGTCATAGCGCTCTACTTAGAGGCCTAGAAGAAAGTATGGTTTGATATTCTAGGCTTGCCAGCTTTCTGTGATACCTTTTTGGAACATATATAGGCGTTTCTATCGCCAAATGGTGACAGTTTGCATACGACAATAACAGAGCCCCAAAGAAATGTGAGCGAGTTAACAAAATCATGAGCAATCAAGAGTTCGATATTATTTTTCGTGGCGACATAG
Source organism: Gammaproteobacteria bacterium (assembly GCA_005801205.1). Taxonomy (GTDB): domain Bacteria; phylum Pseudomonadota; class Gammaproteobacteria; order Pseudomonadales; family Cellvibrionaceae; genus Cellvibrio. The sequence continues at coordinate 5,725 of SYDJ01000019.1, read as the reverse complement.
TTTTCGGCCATCAGTTGGCAGATGTAAAACAGCGCTTGCAACAATTGTTTAAAGCCGATGCCGCCAAGGTGGATGCGCTTTTCAGCGGCCGCCCTGTACCGCTTAAGCGTGGCTTGGATCTGGCCAGCGCAGAGAAATATAAAGAAGCGTTAACACGAGCGGGTGCGCAAGTGGATATTGTGGTGGCGGGAGAAACTAAACCTGTTAGCGCTCCTGTTGCTAGACCTGTGCCCGCACCGTTTATAGCTACACCCACGCCTGCAGCAGCGCCATTAACCTTGGCACAGCGCTTAGAACAGCAAGCTGCAGCTGATAAAGAGGCTGCTGAAAAGGCGGCTCTCAAACGTGAGCAAGAGGTACGTGAACAAGCCGCCCGCGATGCCGAACAGGGCGTTGTCACAAGCGCAGCCCCTAGTTGGAGTTTGGCACCTGTCGGTTCATATATGCTACAACCAACAGAGCGCGCCATTGAAGAGCCAATCGCTATAGATACTAGTGAAATCAGTTTGCGCCCTGCTGAAGCGGGTAATATTTTAGATGCTAATGAGCAGCCCGCAGAACCTGTTGCGACAGTTGTTGTTCCACACTTTGAAGTAGCAGAGGCTGGTGCCGATTTAGTTCGTGCCGATGAAAAAATGGATATACCACTGCTGGAAATTGAATTAGAAGATTGGGGCCTGGCAGATTTAGGCGAGTATTTAATTTCAGCGACTGAAAAGCCTCAGATCGCCGTACCTGTGATACATATTCCTGATGTTGGCCTTGCACCGGTTGGGGCAGATTTAGGTCAGTTAAAACCTCAAGTGAAAGCCGTTGTTCCTGATGTGAGTGGTATTCGCTTAGCTGATTGATAAGCGAGCTAAGCGAATACGGCGAATCCAATAAATATAATTCAGCGCCTTATGCGAGTTGTCCCTTGTTATGAAAACCCCCATTTTTAATATTCATGATTTGATTTTAGTGCTCACACTCGCGGTGTGTTTACTTTTGGTTATTTTCCAGATGTTACTCTCTAAACAAAAACAAATTGCATCGCGGTTACTCACAGTATTTTTTCTCTGTGTAGGTATTAATGCACTGTGTAATTTGCTGTTATGGAATAACTATTTGCACATTGAGTCAGCAATCGCAAAATTTGCGATTGCCTTTGGCTTAAGTTTAACCGTGGTTGGAAAAAGTCTGTGCTTGTATGCTTATGTGGTGGCAATTACCCGCGAGAGTTTTCGTTTTGGTTGGCGCGAGCTGATGCATTTGATGAATGTATTGCTAGTGCTTGGTTTTCTATTGTTCGGCAGAATTGATAGTGATCAGTTGCGATTCGTATCCGTAAGCCAAACAGCATTCACTATTCACGTGACTAATTATTTATGGCATTACCTGAAGTTGGTAACGGTAGTCTATGCGTTCAGCGCAGTATGGGCTGTGTGGAATTATAAACAGCAATTAAAGGCCTTTTATTCGAGTTTGAGCCTTGAAGGCCCGCAGTGGTTGATTTTATTAGCCTTGGGGTTTGCGCTTAACTGGTCTTGGTCATTGGTTGTACATATTTTGGGTTTATATGTAGGCTTTAACGTTGCGGATGGCTTTGGCATTTTCGATAATTACATTACTTTCTTGTTAGTAAATGCGCTCTTTGTGTATAGCTTGCTTTATGCGCATCAATTAATTGAAACTAAAAACACCACTCAAGAAAAGCCAGTGGTGGTTGCGGTAGATCATTCACAGGATGTTATTGAACGTATTCGTCAAGGAATGGAAGTGCAGCATCTCTATTTAAAGCATACCTTGAATATTGAAGAGTTTGCTAAGCAGGTTGGAATTCATTATCGCGAAGTGTCGGCGATTATTAATAAACACTTTGATACCAACTTTTTTGAGTTTGTAAATTCCTATCGCGTGAACAAAGCCAAGGAAATGTTGCTCGATCCTAAATTTTCCGACACGACGATTTTAGAGATTTTGTTGGAATCCGGCTTTAACAGTAAGTCATCCTTCCATCGTTTTTTTAAACGCTATGTGGGTGTGTCAGCGGCGGATTTTCGCAAACAGCACCATGCTGATTCTGCAGCAGAGTGAACGGTTCAAAAAACTTTATGAAAAAAGAAGCTTTATAAAAACTGGGTGGTGAAAATCACCACCCAAAAGCGCAGGAGATAACCTGTATTGAAATCGATTAAATTTTTGTAAGCTTAATCCAATCGATATTGAAGCCACCAGAATTGGCGTAAATAGCCAAGCTTTGAACACCAGCGGTTAAAGAGACGTTGTGTGAAATGGTGGTGTAAGTACCCCATCCACCAGTGTTAGGTACGCCGATAGTACCGAGCCCTACGCCGTTTCTATCCAAGGTAAATTGGGCTGTGGTTATAGCTGAAGCCACACGATACTCAACTTTGTAAGTGCCGCTCGCAGGAATATTGATGTTGTTGTATTTGAACCACTCGCCTGCATCTATATAACCTACTGTGCCGCCAGAAACTGTAACGCTGCCGCCCACTTCATTAAAACTTTCAGCTTCTATGTAAACGGTGACAGGCGGAGTTGTACCGTTATCGGCAGGAACTGTACCGGTATGGCCAGTTGCGCCTTCTCGTGTAAGGGCAAGAACCAGCATGCCATCTTTTACCAAGGCGTTATTAACATCAAAATCGGCGTAGTTTTCACCAAAAGTCCAGTTGGCCTTGTTCCAGCGGTTTGTATCAAAAGTATTGAAGTCATCGCGCCAGCTGCCAGTGGTGGTAAAACCGCCGGTTGATGCATTGTAGGGTCTGTATTCAATGTAATTGACGAATTGATATACAGGCAGAATATTCGGATCAAATGCGCCTACCCACTCGGCAATATTGGCGGCCCAAAGGTTGAAGCGAATATCTTGGTTGCTGGTTAGGCTGGTGACAAATTGCCCGCCGTTAATACGACGTACTTCGCCGCCATCCACAAACCAAGCGATGTAATTGGGCGTCCACTCCAATACGTAGGTGTGATAGCCGTCGCCCAATGATACAGGTGCCGTATGCACGCCTTCGGTTTTTGTGGTGGGGCGGTTAGAGCCGATAATTACATTGCTTTGCCATTGCGTAGCGTTGTTTTTACCGAAGACTTCGATATCGACTTCTTCCCAGAAGGTGTTGCCTACTTCCGAACCATTCTTGTAGATGAAGAAGGTGGAGAGTACGCCGCTGCCCTTGGCAACCCTCATGCGCATTTCATAGCGCCCGTATTTGTAGGTTTGTTTGGAGTAAATTTCACCTGCTTTGTAGGGCTTTGCATTAAGGCTTGCGGTAAAACAAGCTGCAGCGAGTAAAACTGACCAGCGGATAACGCGTGATATGTGTAACATTTTGAGTACCTTTATTGGTTATTAGACGACTCGGTTCTTGGGGCTGACCATCTTTGATGCTCAGCCCGCGCTCATATAGTTGTATCTGCAAGGGGCTTTTGCGCACCAGTTTGCGCAAGTTGCTGAAGATGGTGCGCTATGAGGTGATGTCTGTTACTTTCGGTAAAGGCATCACTTTTGCGGATGAGGAAAGTGATGGTGTTTAGCTGCAAAAATGCTGTGAGCAATTGAGAAAATTGAAGCTGCGGCCAAACGCCATCCCTTACAGGCTATTGGCTCGCCGGAAAATTTGGCGGCTATGGTCACGTTTTTATTGGGTGATGAATCGAAGTGGATAACGGGGCAGGTGATGCATGTGGATGGGGGATTATCGTCGGTGAAGTTGTAATGTGACATAAAAATGGCCACTGTTTAGGTGGCCATTGTTTTGGAAGAGCTTTGCTTACTTTGCATCGCTTTCTTTGATATGGAAGGGGGCATACCACGCAATCAAGAACGACGGAATGGTGGCAATCATCACAAATATAAAATAGTTGGTGTAGCCCAAGCTGGTTTCGATGGTGCCGCTTACCATGCCGGTGAGGTTCATACACATTTGCATCAGTGCTGTACCAAACGCGTAGTGCGCCATACGGTATTTGCCGGGGGACAATTGTTGCATCAGGTAAATCATAAAACCCGTGGCGCCAAGGCCAAAAAAGAATTGCTCTAAGCCAATCCCTAAACCAATCAACCAAAAACTGGAAGGCTGGTAAATCGCCAGAAACAAAAAGGTAATGTTGGGAACGTTAAAGGCTATACACAACTTAAACAGCACATTTTTTAGGCCCCAGTTGGCCACAATAAAGCCGCCTAACAGTGCGCCCACGATCTGCGCGCCGGTACCCACTGTGCCGTACAAAAAGCCCATCTCTTGGTTGGACAATGCCAAACCACCGGCTTCTAGGCTGTCCTTCATAAACAGCATGCTAGGTGAGCTTAAAAAGCCGTAACTGATGCGAAACAGAAACGCAAAACCAATCATTAGCCACACGTCTTTTTTCTGGAAAAAGGTTACAAAGGTATCCTTTAACGTAACAATGGCTTCGCCAAAATTGGTGGGCGGGTTTTCCGCTTTAGCACCGTCCGGCATCACTTTGTAATGCCATGCGGCAATGAGTAGATACCAAACTCCAGCGACTATAAACACGATTTGCCACGATATTCTCCAGTCATCCCCATTAACTTTGGGGTCGTGATTAAAAACACTTTGGTGTAGCCAACCTGCCAAACCGATAAATACGCTAAGTACCACCAGCCTGCCCATATTCCAAGCCAAACCCTGCACACCGGTAAATATCGCTTGGCGTTTTGGATTGAGAGAGGTGATATACACACCGTCGGTAGTAATGTCTTGTGCACTGCCTAAAAATGACAGCACCCAAAACAAGACCAGCAACGCCAGCAGGTAGTTGGGCATTTGCAAAATCGCCGCAACCCCAAATAGCCCCAAGCCGATCAACACTTGGCAGGACAGTACAAAAAACTTTTTGGTGCGGTACATTTCAAGAAAGGACGCAAAACCCGGCTTCAGTGAGTAGGCTATCCCCAACATACCGGCATAGGCGGTAGCTTGGGCATTGTCCATGCCGAGGTTGCTGAACATGATGACGCTGGCGGCGGTGAGGAGGTTGAGCATAAGCGCCATGGTGAAATAACCAGTGGGCACCCATAACAGGGGGTTGTAAGTTTTGGTTGTGAGCTGCATAGGATGGAACACCTGTTTGTTGTTATGTGGAAAAGGCGGGCGAGCCTGAGACGCTTTGATTCATGGTTCTGAGTCAGTCAGGTACCACAAAGTTCCTAGACGCCAAGCTAATGCTGTATGCCTAGGCGAAGCGGCTGGCCTAGACCGCCGCTTCAGCGTTGGTCATGCCCAGATGTTTAAACATAATCAGGGAGGCCGCAGTCAGTATGTTAACAGTGAGCGCCCTGGTGAAATAGCAAGACGGCACCCAGAGTGAGGGGTTTTTAGATGTGGAACTCATGTTTGTTACCCGCTTTGTGGTTGGGGAAGTTAGGCGTTGTGTCGCTATAATTATAAAATTAACGTGTAACCGCTTCTTTATATCCGGTGTGCATCGTCCATGCGCTCGTTATTGTTGGTCTCGTCTGAAGCATGAATCTTAGATCTTAGGTGCAACCGAAATGCACAACGACCGCAATGCGGCCGTTGTGGTTTTGTTACACTGCCGCGTTGTAGCGTGCTTCGGCATCCATAATTTCTTTGCGTGCTGCTTCTAAATCGCCCCAGCCTTATACTTTTACCCTCTTACCTTTGTCCAAATCTTTGTAGTGTTCAAAGAAGTGTGCGATCTGTTGCGGAATAATGTCCGGCAAGTCGCT
>SYDJ01000018.1 GCA_005801205.1 Gammaproteobacteria bacterium | reverse complement strand
TTCATCGGTGGCCGCGAATTGGCAAACGGCTTCTCTGAGTTAAACGACGCCGAAGATCAAGCTGAGCGCTTTATGCAACAAGTACGTGAAAAAGACGCAGGCGATGATGAAGCAATGCATTACGATGCTGACTTCGTACGCGCATTAGAATACGGTTTGCCACCAACGGCTGGTCAAGGTATTGGCATCGACCGCTTGATTATGTTGTTTGCTAACGCTCCATCAATTCGCGACGTGTTGTTGTTCCCGCATATGCGGCCAGAGTAATAGAGTAAGATCGAAATAGCGCCGTAGGGCGCTATTTTTGATTGTTAATTTGTCGCCGAATTGTTAATTTGGCAAAAGTAGCTTTAGTATAAGAAAAAGCAACTTTTGCCGGTTTACTCTCATTTTTAATCTACTGTTTTTTTCAGTAGGACGTAAAAAAGGAATACAGGAATGTATCAGCGTCTCTTAAAGACCATTTTAGTTAGATGTTTGTTTTGCCTCATTGCTAGCTGCACTGTGAATTTTGCCAGTGCTGCTGACCCTTCATACACACCTGATCAGGTGGTTAGCGATGGAACTACCATCTATCTGCTAAGTGCGACTCATAAAAAGATTTATCGATGGTCGATTGCTGGTAAATCTTACTTAGCACCCATAGATGTCGGTGTAATCCAGAGTGGCAATAGTGTTGCGCCTACAAAAATGGCGTTGTCTGCAACTCAAAAGCGCTTGTATCTCGGTTACAGCACTGGTCAGGTTAATTACATAAGTCTTTCTGGTGTGCAATTGGAAGTGCCATTTGCGACTCTTACAAATCCAGTTTTATCGCTTGGTGTCGCAGGAAAGTATCTGGTTGTTCAAGGTGGATACGATTGGTCAAGCTATATGATGACCAGTGTTTTCAGTTCTACCGGGGCGCTCACTGACTCTCAAAACTTGCCTAGCTCAGCCTCATTTGAGTGGAGTGCTAAAAATTCTCGTCTCTACTCTCTGAACTATGCCTATTACCCTTACTACTTGACTTATCAGGTTGTCGATCAGTCAAGCGGAAAGTTCACCGGTACGGTTCAGAGTTATAACTGGGTAGATTACGGTAATTCGCGTGCTATTCGGATTTCTGCAGATGAAGCAAATATTCTGACGGGCGCGGGTGAAATTCAAAGCAGTAAAGACTTGGCGGTGACTAACTCAATTGGCGCTAGAGCTGTTGATGCCCGTTGGTTAAGTAATGGTGGTTTAGTAAGTATCTCTAGCGACGGCAGTGGGAAGACAGTCGTTCAGCGGCGGGATGCTGCGCTGAGAGTTGTTGAGTATCTCGCTTTTAGTGGGCAGCCAATCGGTGTATTTGGTAAAGATTCAAAAATGGTGGTTTTGACTCTTCAGAATGGGAGCCTAGTCTTCAACGCTTACGCTCCGAGTGATGATACCGATGGCGATGGGGTTGCCAATCTGCTTGACGATTTTCCGTTAGATGCAGCGGCGTCGTTAGATTCGGACAAAGACGGCTACCCAGATAGTTGGAATAAAGGATTCAGCGCTAGCTCGAATGGGTTAATCATAGATGCCTTCCCAAAAGATTCTGCGTGTTATTCAGGTTCTCAAGCGTTGAAAGGTAAATGTAATTACGCTGCTATGGTTCCTGCATTTTATCCCGATCAGGTTTTAAGTGATGGGAAAATCATTTACATGCTGAGCAAATACAATAAGCGTGTGTATCGTTGGTCTATCGCAACAGCAAGTTACATCAATCCGTTCATCCTTGGGTTAAATCAGGGTTTAAGTACTGTAGCGCCCACTAGTATTGCGCTTTCGACGGCGCACAAGCGCCTATATTTAGGTTACGAAAATGGCAATATTAATTACATTGCACTGAGTGGCAGCGTGGCTGAAAATCGCTTTGGGGCTATTCCTAAATCTGTATCTAGTTTGGTGTCGGTTGGAAATTTTCTACTTGCAGAGTCATACATCAATGGCTGGAAGCATATAGTGCTAGACGCATCAGGCCTGCAAACTTTTATTAAAACAGAGGCTGATTCTTATCCTACTACGTTTTGGGATCCCGTAAATTCTAGGGTCTATTTTCAACGAGCATGGTATTCAGGGTTGTACTATGAAGTTGTTAATCAAGCGTCAGGCAAAATCACCCAACAGGGTGCGGCGGAAGCTTATAGTGATTATTATTCTGGTAATTCGCTTGCTGTTTCGGTTGACGGGAAAAAGGTAGTTTTAGGTAATGGCAGTATTTACGGCTTACCAAACTTGTCGTTGTCCAGTACGTTAGGCATTTCAGTTAAATCTGCAAAATGGTTAGATAATGCAGATCTCGTGTCTTTAACATTTGATAGTAATCAAACGATCATGCAGCGGCGAGACATTAACATGAGTCTTGTCGAAGAAAAGCCATATGCAGGGGTTCCTGTGGGCGTATATGGAACTCCTTCAAAAATGGTCGTTGTGACTATGAAGTCTAATGTGCCAACGTTCTATATCTACGTACCGAACAACGACACTGATGGAGATGGCGTTGCAAATCCCCAAGATGCTTTTCCTGAAGATCCAGCGGCTTCGGTAGACGTCGATCGCGATGGTTACCCAGATGTTTGGAACAAAGGGCGCACCCAAGTAAATAGCACTACGGGCTTGGTGTTAGATGCATTTCCAAAGGACACTGCCTGCTTTCTTGCATCCCATGGCATAGCTGGCAAATGTGACTATAGCGCTACAGTTCCAAATTTTGTACCTGACCAAACGGTAAGTGATGGCGAGACTGTTTATCTTCTAAGTAGTGCTAATAAACGAATCTACCGTTGGTCAATTAAAGATAATTCGTATACCAACCCTCTGGTTGTGGCATTTAAACAAGGAACTACATTAGTTGCTCCTACCAAAATTGCTTTATCTACAAAGTCCAAACGGCTTTACTTGGGTTATCAGAGTGGTGTTATTAGGTATATTAACTTAAGCAACTCGTCTGAAAATCCGTTTGCAAATACAGCCTCCTCATTAAATGGGCTGGCGGTGGTAGGGAATTATATTCTGGCGCAAGACAATAGCGGTGCGTGGGCCACACACTATATTTTCGACCAAAGTGGCGCTCTGACTGATAAGAAGGACTGGAATTATTATTCTCGTGAGTATGCATGGGATGCGCAAAGTTCTCGGGTTTATTTTATGAGAGACAACATGTCTCCTGGTGATTTACATTATGAAGTTATCGATCAGGTCACTGGCAAAATAACAGCTGCTGGTGAGGCTCCCTACCATGGCTCCTATAATATTGCTCCTCCAATTCGCGTTTCTACCGATGGAAAAAAAGTTCTCTTGGGTAGCGGTGATGTTTATTCTGCTCCGGCTTTGAATTGGAGTTACTCATTAAACTCGGATGTTGTTGATGCGAAGTGGCTATCCGATAATTCATTGGTAGGTGTTTCTAATATTAATGGAACGGCATTTGTGCAGCGGTTTGGGGTGGATAATAAGGTTTTAGAGCAGCAAATTTATGAAGGCGTGCCCGTTGGTATTTACGGCTCTGATTCTAAAATGGTTGTGATGACGATTATTAACGGGAGGGTCAGCGCGTTTTACTATGAGCCTAATAACGACACAGATGGCGACGGCATTTCAAATACTCAAGATGCCTTCCCTGCTGATGGCGCTGCCTCAGTAGATACAGATAGAGATGGTTACCCCGATGCGTGGAATACCGGAAAATCGCAAGTGGATAGCTCGACAAATTTACAGCTAGATGCCTTTCCTAATGACTCTGCGTGCTACTTAACATCCCACGGAGTTAATGGGCTATGTAATTATGCCGCTACTGTGCCGAGTTTTGTGCCAGATAAAGTGCTGAGCGATGGTGAAATTATTTATCTATTGAGCGCAGCCAATCAACGTGTATATCGTTGGTCTATAGCGACATCCTCTTACATAAATCCTTTTATTATTGGTTTAAAGCAAGGGAATGAACAGATTGAACCAACATTAATGACTATATCAATCGCGCATAATCGTCTGTACTTGGGTTATGAAACGGGGGCTATTCACTACATATCTCTTTCTGGTGGCGCTGAAGAAGTTTCATTTGGATTCACTGCGGGATCTGTGCGAGGTTTAGCATCTGTAGGTAATTATCTTCTGGCGCAGGATTTTTCTGGAGCTTGGGCCTCGCACTATATTTTTGATATTGACGGTGTACTAACTGACCATAAGGATTGGAATGATTATTCTCGCGAGTATGCGTGGGACCCCCAAAACTCTAGAGTCTATTATTTTAGAGATAATTCAAGTCCTAACGACTTACAATACGAAGAGATCAACCAAACGACAGGCAAAATAACAGGGAAAGGTGAAACTCCTTATCATGGTAGCTATTTGATAAAGGCGCCCATACGTGTATCTGTTGATGGTAATACAGTTTTATTAGGTTCCGGTGATTTGTATAAAGCGCCGCCATTGACGTGGGCTGGGTCTTTAGGTTTGCAGATTGTTGATGCTAAGTGGTTGTCTGGTGGCGGTATAGTAACTGTAACAACAGATGATACCTCAACAAATCTAGAGCGAAGAAATGCGAGTTTAGCGCTAGATGAACGCATTAGTTTCCCTGGTAAAGCTGTAGGTGTATTCGGTAGCGATGCTCATATGGTCGCTATTACATTAGTTGGTAATACGCTGAGCTTTCAAAGCTATATTCCAAGTTCAGATAGTGATGGAGACGGCGTTTCAAATACCAGCGATGCCTTTCCGCTTGATGCCGCTGCGTCTATAGATTCTGATAGAGATGGATATCCTGATTCTTGGAATGCAGGTAAATCACAATCTGATAGTACTACAGGTCTGAAAATAGACGCATATTCTAACGATTCAGCTTGCTATCTCCTTGCTCACGGAGATGGGGTTAATTGCGATTTCTCAGCAACCATGCCGACATTTATACCAGATCAAGTTGAAACCGATGGCAATATCATTTACCTCCTCAGCAAAGAAAATAAAAAGATTTATCGCTGGTCAATTGCAACCAGCACCTACCTTAATCCGTTAGTAGTAGGGCTCGACCATGGATTCACTAAGCTCGCACCTACTAAGATGACCATATCCAATGCTCATCATCGCCTATACCTAGGATATTCAACAGGAGCGATTCAATTTATAAATTTACAGGGCTTGCCTAACGAAGCCCCTTTTGCGAATACCGCAATGTCGATTGGAGGTTTGGCTGCTGCGGGGAATTTTATTTTGGCGCAGGATGACAGTGGAGCTTGGTACACACACTATATATTCGATGAAAACGGCGTTTTAACGGATAGTAAAGATTGGAACTATTATTCCAGTGAATATACTTGGAGTGAGGCAAGCTCTAAAATTTACTTCTTCCGCGATGGCTCGAGCCCCAACGATTTACACTTCGAAATTGTTGATCAAGCCTCAGGTAAAATTACTGCTTCAGGCGAAACGCCTTATCACGGCGAATACTATTTCAAACCTCCGATTCGTTTGTCTCCAGATGAAAATAAAATTCTTACGGGAATAGGCAATATTTTTAATTCCTCGAATTTATCATGGGTGGCAACATTAAATTACAATTTGGTTGATGCGTTCTGGGGTAGTAACACAATTGCAACTATTGAAGATACTGGATCCTTGAAAATATGGGACTCAAGTAACTTCACTTTGCTTCACACGTTTCAGTATTCTGGAACGCCGCTAAGACTGGTTGCGCAGGAAGATGATCTGATTTTGGTGCGTTTAGTTTCTGGTGCGCTGACTTATACCAAGGTGTTAATTGGTGATCATGATCATGATGGTTTGCCAAAATGGTGGGAGGAGAAGTTTGGTTTAAGTGATGCGGATGCGCAGGATGCTTTGGCCGACGGCGATGGCGATGCTTTAAGTAATTTGAATGAATATTCAAGCCGCACTGACCCTACAAAATTCGACAGTGATATGGATGGGATTAGTGATGGGGATGAGATCAATAACTTCCATACTGACCCTTTGCTTAAGGATTCTGATTCTGATGGATTAAATGATTACGCTGAGTTATTTACCCATTTGACTAATCCAAAAAGCGTCGATTCTGATCTTGATGGATTTAGGGACGCGGAAGAGGTGTTGGTTTATCTTACCGACCCCAATGATGTTTCTTCCCTTCCGCCTGCGTTGACTTCGTTATCCGAGTCATTTGAGTCCGATGTCGTCCCGCCACTTTGGGTCGATGCCGAAGCTAGTCAAGCTGCTTGGTACGTTGACTCTTCTCAGTCTTCTTCAGGCGGTAAAAGTTTGCGCTCTGGAGATATAACGGATAGCCAAAAAAGCGGCGTACATATGAAAACTGTTTTTGCAGCTGGAAGTCTTCAGTTTGAGGCAAAATTAGAATCTGAATCTTGCTGCGATAGACTTGAGCTCTATGTTGACGGGGTATTGAAGTTAAGTACGGTGACGTCGACTTGGGCAAGTTTTTCGGTTTCTTTGAGCTCTGGTATTCATGATTTGGAATGGCGATATGTAAAAGATGGCAGCGTAAGCAGAGGTGCAGATGCTGCGTGGATTGATCAAATATCTTTTACTACCCAGTAGTTGGCTTGCGGATTCTGTTGTATGAATAAGAAATATTACGTTGCTGTCCCCTTGCTATTTGTACTGATAGCGCTGGGATGGTTTGGCTTTAAGTTTTCCTATATTTCAGATAAGAATAGTAGTTTGGCTACTTCAGAGGGGACTAAATCTAAGGTTACGTTTTCTGGTGTTCGTTCCGCGGATTCCACAAAGGAAAATATTAGCATTTCTGACGCATCCATTAAAAACGCAGCGGCTAATGTAACTGATCGCCGTTTGGCAAACTTAATCGTGGAAAAAGACAATCCCATGGTTGAGTACGTGTATGACGAGAGTGGGCTCATTATTAAAGAAATAGATAAGGAGCCCAGCAGCATTTCTTATAAAAAGCCGCTTAAGTTGTATCAATATAAAAATGGCAAGGTTGTAAAGGTTGAAAAATATGAGTACTTTTCAACAGAAACCCATATCACGACTATAGATGCTGCATTTAATGATGACGGTTCGATACAAGATTATCGTGAAACAACAAATTCTTCTGCCGCTCATTAATTGGGGGGATGTGCTTACCTCCATCCACCCCTATGTTGCATTTACAATTAAGTTAGTACCATCTATTTATTTCTTAAGTGGTTGCCATTTTAAATAAGTTGCTGAACGCCATAACCATTCAACGGGGCCGTAGTTGAAGCGCTTAAGCCAGAATTTACAAAATGCAATTTGTAAGCCGAAGACTAATAAGCAAAGCACTGCATTCATGGCAGGGGATGTTACAAAAAATAAACCTAAACCAAAGTGGAAGAATAAAATTACACCAAAGAGTGATTGGGTTAGGTAGGAAGTTAAGGCCATTTTTCCGATGTAAGAGAGTGGGGCAAGGCGAACATGCCATTTGGATTTCAGCATAAGTAATGAAATGCAGGCGATATAAAAAATGGTTACGCTCGCATTGAATAGGTCGAATAGTGACCCACCAAACCAGCGTAACCAAGGTGCATTTTTGAAATCAACCGCGAGTGCATTCGCTGTAATGCCAAACACTATACCCACCACTGTGACCGCAATAATTAATAACCCTGACTTTTTCCACGCGCTTTTGAATAAGGGCTGAGACTTTTCTATATCGTCAAACCATTGCAATCTTCCTGCTAGCATACCGAGTAAGAAAAATCCGAAGGTAATAAAGAAGCGCCCAGAGCTCATTTGGTATTCAATTTTTTCTTTCATCGCATACATATTGTGAGCCACAACATCGGCGAAAGAACCTTGTGTTATGGCTGCATAATATTTCGCTCCATTTTCAACAAAGTTATTGCTAATAAACTCTGGTTTTCCTTGAATAAAAATGGAAATAGCTTCAATCATTTTTGTGGGTACGTTGAGGATTAATAACGCAGCTAAGATAGCGATAGTCTTGTTGCTGAGGCTGTGCGCAAATAATAAAAGGAATCCCAGCGGTACGTAGATAGTTAAAATGTCGGCACGCCAAAATGCATGATGTATGAGCCCAATCACGCCAAGGATAAGTAATCGCCATGCAAATCGTAAAGAGGGGTTTTCATACTTGGCCGCTAAGCCTTTTATTTGGATATAGAAACTTAGTCCGAACAAGAATGAAAATAGTGCGAAAAATTTAGCATTAAAAAAAAGAAAGTTGAGGCCTATTGCAATGCCGCTAGGGATATCTATGTAAGCCTGATAAATTTTTTCCGGCAATGGGCCGCCCGAGTACCAAAAAATCATATGCGCATAGAGAATGCCAAAGAGTGCGAACCCGCGCAGTACGTCAATGGTCAAGATGCGCGGCTGAGTGAGTGGAGCGGGTATTAGTGCTGTACTTTTGAGGAAGGTAATGTTGCCCATGGAATTTCCTTTGGATGATATTTTTATGCTTTCTAGTATAAATGTGTAGAGTCTACTTATTTAGATGTATTTATACCGGTTTTGGATTCATGGGGTTTTGAATTTAAATGCGATTCGATTATGGGAATACTTAATGTCTCTTTTCAGCGGCCTGATTAGGTGTTTGTTAATACCGCCAAATGCCTGTAAGAAAGGTGTAAAAAATTATTGACCCGAATCTGCTTTAAGCCTAGTATTTAGTTGTGGTTGGCAAAAAAACCACAAGATATGGTGATAGTTGGTGGCTGATCCTTGATGTTTGTCATCAATTGTTCATAAGCTTCTGTTACTTCTGGATTTTGTAAGAGTTGTTTCTAACCAACGAGTGAGGTGATTTCGAAATAGGAAAATTTACTGTGTTCTGTATGCAACGTTAAATAGGTAGTGCGTTAATAGAAACTAGAAAGCTAAACCTTGTTGTTAACTTTGAAGCTAAAGGCGGTGACCATTTATGGCAAGAAGAAATCACGCTAGACACAGCAACTCTCATAGTAATTTCTCGGATGAAGGCAACCAAAAAAATTCGCGATACAAGTCGTCGCGAAAACAGCCGAGAATCGATAGCAACATAGTTGATCTAAAATCCCGCTCGAAACAAGTCGAAACAGCTTACTCTCCCCCTCGCTCCTCCCAACCTCTCCGCGCTAAAAACCAAGCCCAACAAGAATATATATCTGCAATTAATAATCACGCCTTAACCTTTGGTATTGGCCCAGCCGGTACAGGTAAAAGTTATTGTGCTGGCGCATTAGCTGCTGAAGCCTTGGAGTCGGGTCGCATAGAACGCATTATTCTCACGCGCCCTGCGGTTGAGTCGGGCGAAAATCTAGGGTTTTTACCGGGGGATCTCGATGAAAAATTCTCGGTATATATAGATGCCTTCCGCGATATTTTAAATGAGCGCCTTGGTGCTGGCACGGTTGATTATTGTCTGCGTCATGGCCGGATTGTTGCCGCGCCTTTAGCGTTTATGCGTGGTAAGACCTTTAATAGCAAAACCTTTGTGATTTTAGATGAGGCGCAAAACACCAGCGTTGCGCAAATGAAAATGTTTTTAACTCGTATAGGTGAAGATTGTAAGGTTGTTATAAATGGCGATGTGAAGCAAAGTGATATACGTGGGCCAAATGGCTTAGCCGATGCGGTTGAGCGTTTGGGTGGTTTGCCCAACGTTTACATTCACGAGTTCGCCCGTGATGATATTGTGCGCAGTGGTTTGGTGCGCGATATTATTGATCGCTATGAAGTACCTGAAGATGAATAGCGATAGCTAAACTTTTTGCTTTAAGTGCGCTGCTTCGCGGCGCATTTTTTATTGCCAATCAAACTTTCTTTGGCTGTTATGCCTCTGTTGCTTTAACAAAATGCTTAGATGTCCTCGTGTATGAACCATCCGTGTTTGTACTTGCTAATTTTTAATAAGCTCGGCACTCTGGCTTTTTTCTAAGAATTTTTATATGAAAGCTTTGATTTGTCCTTTGTGTGCTCTCCCTCTCAGTGAAAACCCGCAAGGTCTAGCGTGCTCTAATCGCCATCAATTTGATCGAGCTAAAGAAGGCTATTTTAATTTATTGCCTGTTCACTACAAAAATTCCCGCGAACCCGGTGATGCGAGACAACAGTTGATTGCGCGCAGAGAATTTTTAACGGCAGGTTATTTTTTACCATTGGCTGATGCACTGAAAAAAATTATTAGCTCAGATGTGGGGACCCTTTTGGATATAGGTTGCGGTGAAGGCTACTTTACTCGGTTGCTGCATGAGCATTGTGCTAGTGCCGATGTATATGGCTTGGATATATCAAAAGCAGGTATACGTTTGGCTGCTAAACATAATAAGCAGAGTCTGGCCTATGTTGTTGCCTCAAGTCACTCGCTCCCGCTTGCTGATGCAAGTATGGACGTGATCACTAGAATTTATGCGCCCAGTAAAGACGAAGAATTGTTTCGGGTGTTAAATCCGTCAGGCAAGTTGATTATAGTGACGCCGGGAGAGCAGCACTTGCTTGCCTTGCGTCAAAAAATCTATCAAACCATAAGGCCACACCCCAAACCTGTTGAACCTCAGGGCTTTAAATCGTTCAGGCAAGACTCGGTTTCTTTCTCTGTCGCTGTTCCCTCGGGCGATTTGGCAGCGGCATTGTTGGCGATGACGCCTTTCGCGTGGAAATTAAATCCCGAGCGTCTTCAGTTATTCATAAATGAGGGGCTAGTTGATACCGCCCATTTTCAAATAAGTGTTTATGAAAAATCGCCTTATGAGTAGGCCTTTCTTGGAATGATTTATAGCTTTTAGAGTTTGGCTTGCGCGAATCGCATAAGGTGTTAATTTTTGTGATCTTGTTCTCGGAAAGGTTGTCAATCTTGTGGGTTGTAATGCGCTGGGTTATTATGCTTTGTCGGCGCAAAATACTAATTTAGCTGACATAGTTAAAACATATTTGCTAAATAGTTATATAAAAATGGGTGCTCTTATCTAGTTTGCTTACATAATGTAAGTATTCACCGTCTTTACTAGCGTTTAAAAGGTTCAGTTAATGATGAAAATTAGTTCAGCTGTCCGTATGAGTTCGCTCTCTTGTCGCGCATTTTTTAGTTGTTTGGCCTTTTCAAGTGTTGTCGCTCATGCTGAGCCTGCTGCTACTATTCATGACGCTGCAATCCAAGCTATTGAGTCCAACCCTGATGTTCAAGCCAACTGGCATGCTTTTAAGGCAGCCGGACATCAAGTTAGCGAAGTAAAAGCCGGCTATTTACCCTCTGTTGATTTGGCAGCCAGTACCGGCAAAACAAAGCGCGATTTTGATGGTCGCGACAGCTACACCAGTACTCAAGGGCAAGTTTCTTTGACGCAAAGTTTGTTTGAGGGCTTTAGAACTGTCGGCCAAGTTGAGCACTTTGAAGGTGCTCGCTTAGTGCGTTACTACGAGTTGCTAAGCTCCATCGAAGATACTGCATTTGAAGCGGTTCGTGCATTTGAGGATGTTAGTCGTGAGCGTGCGCTCTTACGTTCGGCGCGCGACAACTATGTTAAGCACCAAGAAGTGTTTTCCCAAATTGAGGAGCGTGTGACCTCGGGTGTTGGTCGCAAAGTAGATTTAGAACAAGTTGCCGGTCGTTTGGCGCTAGCTGAAACCAATTTATTAACTGAAGCCTCTAATTTGCATGATGTAACGGCACGCTATCTTCGCATCGTTGGTAATTTACCAGCCGCAGATTTAACCGCGTCCGAACTTGCGCAAACTAACTTGCCCGCTAATATTCGCGAAGCCCTGCAGTTAGCCTACCAGGGCAATAGTGGTTTTCATGCTGCAATTAAAAATATCACTGCAACCCAAGCTAATGTGAAGGTGGCTCGTTCAGGTTATATGCCCAAAGCTGAGTTGCGTGCGCGTCAAGTAGTTAGCCGCAACACCAATGGTTTTGATGAGCGTGTTGATGCTGCGCGTTATGGCGATGAAAGTGCGGTTGAATTGGCCTTAACCTATAATCTCTTTGCTGGCGGCGCTACTCGTTCTTCTGTGCGCAGAGCCTTGGAAGAGGTTAATCAAGCTAAAGATTTGCGCGATAAAGCCTGCGTGGATCTGCGTCAAACTACCCAAATAGCCTACAACGATTCACAACGTATTAAAGAACAGCTGAAATCGCTCGATCAACATCGCCGCTCCAGTGACAAGGTTCGCACGGCTTACAACGAGCAATTTAAGATTGGCCAGCGTTCACTCTTAGATTTGCTGGATGCTGAAAATGAATATTTTCAGGCGAGCCGCTCATACACCAGCGCTCAAGCAGATTTAAATATTGCTCATGCGCGCACCCTAGCCGCTATGGGCAGCTTATTGCCAGTGCTCAAAATTACCCGTGATAACTTAGTGCAGGTTAAAGATGCCAAGGTTAGCGACAAAGTTAAAATTGATGGAACTAATGCTTGCCCGTTGGAAGTTGTAGAAGGATTTTCACGTAAAGATTTGATTTCTGAAATGGTTCGTTTAAGTGGCGATGCCTTGTTTGACGTGGGTAGTTCGGTTTTAACGCCAAATGCGACACTAAAATTAGATAGCCTTATTCAACAAATTAAAAATACTCCTAAGGTTGTGCAAATTAAAATCGAAGGTCATACCGACAATACGGGGACGGATATGATCAATATTCCGCTTTCAAAAGCGCGTGCAGAAAGCGTTAAAAACTATTTTATCTTAAACGGTTTGGATCAAATCAGTTATCAAACCGAAGGCTATGGCGCAACCCGTGCGGTTGGTGATAACGCAACCGATGTTGGGCGCTCATCAAACCGTCGCGTGGAAATTACAGTATCGCGTCAAGATTAATTTTGAGCGTGACTGAAAAAGCACAGCTCTCCTCAGGGGGGCTGTGCTTTTTTTATAACTGAAACAGTGAGTTAAACTCCTTTTTAAAATTGCGAAACCTGCTGTTGGCGACTATATTGTTGGCACTGCCAATGTTTTGCGTCAGATGCATTTACATTGTTAATTTCTGTTTGACGTTCTGGCTTGAAAATTTGAGGGCGCATTAATGGTAATGCAACAAACTGGCTCAGTAGAGAAGGGCGGGCCCTTGTTGGAATGTTTGCTAATTCTTGCTCGTGCACACGGTATATTAACAACCGCAGAAACTTTGCTGGCTGGCCTGCCATTAGAACATGATCAGTTAACGCCATCGTCGTTTGCGCGCTCTGCAAAACGTGCTGGGTTTACCAGTAAGATAGTGGTGCGTGACCTGTCACATCTTAACGATGCTCTCTTTCCTGTCATTCTCCTGCTCAAAAATAATTCCGCTTGTGTATTGTTAGAGCTTAATAAAGATACTCAAAGTGCACGTGTTGCTTTTCCTGAGTTGGGCAATACAACCCGTGTGCTTACAGTGGCTGAATTGGCTGACATTTATGCTGGGCGTGTTATTTATGCGCGCCCTGAACAACACTTTGATGCGCGCGCAACCTCTATAGCCAAAGTGAATCGGGGTCATTGGTTTTGGAGCGTTATCGCGGAGCATCGTGAGCTGTATCGTGACGTCTTGCTGGCTGCGTTTATCATCAATATTTTTGCGTTGGCATCGCCTTTGTTTGTGATGAATGTTTATGACCGCGTAGTACCCAATCACGCTACCGATACGCTGTGGGTTTTATCGCTCGGGATAGTCTTAATGATTAGCGCCGATTTTGGTTTGCGTATGATGCGCGCATGGTTTGTGGATTTGGCCGCAAGCCGAACCGACATCACCTTATCCGCAACCATTATGGAGCGGGTGTTAGGAATGAAGCTTGCTGAACGCCCGATTTCAGTGGGGTCTTTTGCATCGAGTTTGCAAGGGTTCGAAGCCATACGCGGTTTTATCAGTTCGGCGACTATCTTGGCATTTGTCGATCTGCCTTTCGTTTTATTATTTACGGTGGTTATTTTAATTATTTCGTGGCCATTAGTATTTCCCATTCTGTTTGGCATTATTGCAGCATTAATTTATGCCGCTGCGGTGCAGTATAAAATGCGCAGCCTTGCGGATGGCTCTATGCAAGCTGCAGCTCAGCGAAACGCAATTTTAGTAGAAAGTTTGCAAGGGCTTGAAACCTTAAAAACCACTGGCGCTGAAGGCCGTATGCAGGCTATCTGGGAGCAGTGCACACTTTTATTGTCGCGCACTTCCGTAAAGATGCGAATGCTGTCGGGTACTGTGGGTGCTGGCACGGCTTGGCTGCAGCAAATCGTTTCGGTAATTATTATTATCGTGGGCGTTTACCAAATTATTGATGGCAATTTAACGCAGGGCGGATTGATTGCGTGCTACATGTTATCTGCTCGGGTTATGGGGCCTATTAGTCAAACTGCAGCCTTGCTCATGCAATATCACCAAGCGGCAACTGCATTAACGAATTTAGATGAAGTGATGAAAAAACCTGTAGACCGCCCTGCAGGTTCTAACTGGATTAGCCGTGCGCGTTTGCAGGGAGGCATTGAATTTAAACAGGTGGGTTTTAAATACCCGAATGATGAGCGTGAAGTGTTGCGCAATATTTCTTTCAAAATTAGCCCCGGTGAGCGTGTTGCCATTCTTGGCCGTAATGGCTCGGGCAAAACCACCTTAGAAAAAATGATTGCCGGTTTGTATGAACCAAGCGAAGGCACTGTATTAATTGACGGTATTGATATTCGCCAATTAGACCCTGCGGAGTTGCGCCGCAATATTGGTTATGTTTCGCAAGATGTAAATTTATTTTTCGGCAGCTTGCGCGAGAATATTGCGATGGGCGCTGGGCATGTTGGCGATGAAGCATTGTTGGAATCTGTGCGTATTAGTGGTTTAACCGAGTTTGTTAATCAGCATCCTGCCGGTTTAGCTATGCCAGTCGGCGAGCATGGTCAATTACTCTCGGGTGGGCAACGTCAAAGCGTTACTATTGCGCGCGCCTTGTTAAATGACCCTGCCATTTTGTTATTTGATGAACCAACAGGTTCTATGGATCACTCCAGCGAAGAAGATTTCAAACGCAATATTGCTGAATACTCCCAAGGGAAAACCTTATTGGTGATTACTCACCGAACCTCGCTGCTTGAATTAGTGAATCGTATTATTGTGATTGATGCGGGCAAAATTGTTGCCGATGGTGCTAAAGAGCAAGTCGTGGAAGCCTTGCGTCAGGGCCGTATCGGGAGGGCTTCTTAATGGATATTAAGCAAGCCGATGTAAAAGGTTCAGAGTTTTACTTTAAAAAACTGGGGCAATGGTTAGATAAAATTGGTCTCCCTGCAAGTACCTATATCGATAAAATTTATCAGCGTTGGCTTGCGCCTATTAATGAACAATCGCACGATTGGCTGGATGATGCAGATTGGGCGAGAGTGCAACAAGAACCATTGCGTGCGCGTTTATTGTTAAATGCGATTGCTATTATCTTTTTAATTTTGTTGCTGTGGGCTGCCTTTGCCAAGGTAGATGAAGTGGCGCGCGGTGAGGGCAAGGTTATACCATCGCAACAATTGCAAGTGATTCAATCTTTTGATGGTGGCGTAGTCGAAGAAATTTTAGTGCATGAGGGTGATGTAGTTAAAAAAGGCGATTTGCTGTTAAGAATTGATCCCACCCGTTTTGTGTCCAGCTTTCGTGAAAATAATGCCTCTTTAGTTTCGCTGCAAGCGCGCGCGGCTCGTTTAAAAGCACTTACCAGTAATGAGCCCTTTGTAATGTCAGAAGACTTAACAAAGTCATCGCCAGATATTGCCGCTCATGAAACTTCTCAGTATGAGGCTAATCGCCGCGAGTTAGATGAACAGCTCAGTATTTCGCGCAGCCAATTGGAGCAGCGCCAGCGCGAGCTGCAAGAAGTACGTGCAAAATTATCGCAAGTGACACGCGCATTAGATTTGGCCAATCAAGAATTAACAGTGACTATGCCGCTGCTTAAAAGCGGTGCTGTGTCTGAAGTAGAAATTTTAAAGCTGCAAGGCGAAGTTTCTAACGCAACCGGCGCGCGTCAACAGGCCTTGGCGCAAGAGCAACGCTTGCAAGCTGCGGTAGAAGAATCTGAAGGCAAGGTGCGTGAAGTTGAATTGGCTCAGGTCAACAAATGGCGCGCAGAGCTATCGGAAACTTTGCAAAAACTATCGAGCTTAAGTGAAACGGGAACTGGTCTTGCGGACAAAATTAAATACTCAGAAATTCGCGCGCCCGTACACGGTACCGTACAGAGGCTTTACACCAATACCTTGGGTGGAGTTGTGCAACCCGGTCATGAAGTTATCGAAATAATTCCTTTGGATGATCAGTTATTAATTGAAGCCAAGGTTGCGCCTAAAGATATTGCGTTTTTGCATCCCGGTGAAAAAGCTATCGTCAAATTTACCGCTTATGATTTTGCAATTTATGGCGGCTTGACGGGCACCTTGGAACACATTAGCGCCGACACTATGAAAGATGATGAAGACAATGTTTTTTACTTGGTTCGCGTACGAACAGATCGCGCTGGCTTTGATGCGTCCTTACCGATCATGCCCGGTATGACGGCGCAGGTGGATATTTTGACTGGCAAGAAAACTGTTCTATCTTATCTACTCAAGCCTGTTTTGCGGGCGAAACAAAATGCCTTAACCGAGCGATAATGCAGTCACTATTTTTATCTCCATCTCATATTCAATCGCCGCGCTGGTCTGAGGCTTTCCCGGCTGCTCGGCTTATAACTGCGGAAGATCAACTGCCTGCCAATTTGTGCGATGTGTTAATTTGGGTGTATTTAGGCGATTTGTCTCTATTGGCTGCTATCCCTGTGTGGATTGCTTCTGGTGCGAAGGTCATAGCCTTAACGCAATCGGAAAGCCCCGCGCAAGCTAAAGAAATTCTAGAGGCGGGTGCTAGCGGTTACTTGCACTATCTGGCGGCTGTGCCAGTATTAGAACAGGTGAGTCACGTTGTTGCTTTAGGAGGCCTTTGGTTGGGCGCAGATTTAATGCGGCAACTGGTTTTTGCGACCGCTACTGCAATAAAGCCGCAGTCTACGAGTAGTAAACTGCAGTTATTAAGCCTGCGTGAGCAAGACGTTGCAAAGGCGGTTGCTGCGGGGAAAACCAACAAAGAAGTGGCAAAAATGCTTGCGATCACCGAGCGTACTGTAAAAGCACATTTGAGTGCGGTGTTTGAAAAATTGAAGGCGAGGGATAGGTTGCATTTGGTGTTAATGCTTTCTGAGCCCTAAGCAATAGTTTTAAATTGTAGATAGTCAACGTAAACATCGGAGCATGGATGGGCGTTTCCCAAAAGAAAGTACTCATTGTTGATGATGATCGGTTCGCTCAAAAGCTAATCGTCAGAGCCTTATTGAATCAATATGAGTTGAGAACGGCAAACGATGGTCAAGAAGCGATAGAGGTTGCTACGGAATGGTTGCCAGCCGCCATTCTGCTTGATGTTCAAATGCCGGTTAAAAACGGCTACGAAGTATGCGAAATTCTGAAAGGGAACCCCGCTACCGCTGAAATTCCTATTATATTTTTGTCTGGCAATGGCTCCTTGCGTGAAAAATTGCTGGGTTTTGAGTTGGGCGCTGAAGATTATCTCGTTAAGCCTTTTGAAGCTGATTTACTTAACGCCAAAGTTAAATTGGCTGTTAGTGCCTATCACGAAAAGTTGGAGCTCAACGAAAAGGCGCAGTCAGCACAAACTACAGCATTTGAAGCCTTGACCTCCAGTGCTGAATTGGGGCGAGCATTAAGGTTTGTAGAACATACCTTTGCCATTTCAACTTACGATGGTTTGGCGCGCGCACTCTTCCAATCCATGAAAGAGTACGGCTTAAGTACCTCAGTCATGTTTGTGAGTACATCCGGCCCTCTTTTTTATTCGCAATCCCATGCGGAAGTTCCGCCGCTTGAAAAAGACTTATTAACAGTAATGCATTCGCAAGGGCGATTTAGTGATTTTGGCTGTCGAACCTTCTGCAATTACCGCCAAGTCGCCTTACTTATTAAAAATATGCCGCTAGAAGACCGAGAGCGGTATGGGCGGATTAAAGATACAGTGCCCTTTATTTTAGGCTCTGTAGACGGAAAAATTCGTGCGCTCGATATCCATCAATCACTCGTTACGCAGGCAGAAAGCCTAGCTGCATCCATCTCGGCTATTGGCTCTACATTAAGCTCTTTAACCGAGCAGGTGTCAGATGGGCATGCTGCGATTACATCAATAGTGAAAGATCTTTTAGCCGATTTGGATGATCGTTTTCCAAAGCTCGGGCTAGAAGAAGACCAAGAAAAATATCTCATGGGCCGAATAGATCGTGCCTTTACCGATGCTTTAGCTGAGCTGGATAGAGGCTTGAATTTAAGCAGCTCTTTAGCGGGCGTTGTGCGTCTGCTTTCCCATTTAAGAGATCAGCACCAAAAAATGGTTGATGCAACCTCTATAAAAGCTGAAAACTCAGCGCTCGATTTGCCCAATGACGGTGAAGTCCTCTCAGGCGATGTCGAACTTTTTTAGACGATATTGTCCTTCAGTCCAATAGCAGTTTGGGCGCCATCCGCTAGACTCTTACCATCCCTTTTCCTATCTTCCATCATTCAATGTAAACCCTATTGGAGCTCTTTTATGGCTAACTCTATTGCGATTGTTGCTTCTCTTGAAGGTCAAGCTTGGGCCAAAAAATCAGACGGAACACTGCGCCCGCTGAAAGTTGGCGATACAGTCACCGCAGAAGAAACCGTCATTACCGCAACAGGTGCACGCATTGAATTAGATTTTGGCGATGGCAAGCCCCTAGCCATTGCTGGCGGCCAAGAAGTGCTTATGGGTAAAGACATGTGGACAGAGCTAGCAGCCGATAAGCAAGATGCGGCCGTTGATAATGCATCTGTTCAAGAGGCATTGACTGTGCTGAACCAAGGTGGCGATTTAACGACTGCACTTGAGGAGACCGCTGCTGGTTTGAATGGTGGTGGCTCAAACGAAGGCCATAGTTTTGTTGCGCTAACGCGTATTCTTGAGAATACCGACCCTAACGCCTTTAATTTTGGTGCCAATAACCCTGACACGGGTACAACGCCCAACAGCTTGGCATCTGCCGATCAAATCAATCATGCACCACAAATGGATGCGCAAAGCTTCACTGGCGATGAAGATACCACCATCGCTGGCCAAATTATCGCAACCGATGTTGAAAACGATGTGCTTATTTATAGCCTAGTGGGGCAGCCTGCTAACGGCACCATCACCTTGAACCCCACAACAGGAAGCTTTGTATACACGCCCAATAGCAACTATAACGGCCCAGATAGTTTTGTGGTTACCGTAACAGACGACCATGGCAATAGCACAACCACAACCATAGGTTTAACGGTTAACGCCGTTAACGATGCTCCCGTGAGTAGCGATCAAAACCTAACAACACCAGAAGATACGCCACTCCCAGGCCAAGTTGTGGCAACCGATGTGGATGGCGATACGCTCAGCTATTCCGTTAGCTCAACCGCTACCCACGGCACAGTGACCTTAAATCCAGCTACCGGTGCATTCGTTTACACCCCAGGAGCCAATTACAACGGTTCCG
Organism: Gammaproteobacteria bacterium; assembly: GCA_005801205.1. GTDB lineage: Bacteria > Pseudomonadota > Gammaproteobacteria > Pseudomonadales > Cellvibrionaceae > Cellvibrio. Next base: position 27,493 of record SYDJ01000018.1, on the reverse strand, counting down.
ATAAGTTTGTGGTTACCATTTCCGATGGCCAAGGCGGCACGACTACCAGCACTATTAACATAGGTGTGACCCCCGTAAATGATGCTCCTGTGAGCAGCGATCAAAACCTAACAACACCAGAAGATACGCCACTCCCAGGCCAAGTTGTGGCAACCGATGTGGATGGCGATACGCTCAGCTATTCCGTTAGTTCAACCGCTACCCATGGCACAGTGACCTTAAATCCAGCTACCGGTGCATTCGTTTACACCCCGGGAGCCAATTACAGCGGTTCCGATAAGTTTGTGGTTACCATTTCCGATGGTCAAGGTGGCACGACTACCAGCACAATCAATATCGGCGTGACCCCAGTAAACGATGCGCCAGTGAGTAGCGATCAAAACCTAACAACGCCAGAAGATACGCCACTCCCAGGCCAAGTTGTGGCAACCGATGTGGATGGCGATACGCTCAGCTATTCCGTTAGTTCAACCGCTACCCACGGCACAGTGACCTTAAATCCAGCTACTGGTGCATTCGTTTACACCCCAGGAGCTAATTACAACGGTTCCGATAAGTTTGTAGTCACCATTTCTGATGGCCAAGGCGGCACGACAACCAGCACCATTAACATTGGCGTAACTCCAGTGAACGATGTTGCTACTTTAAGCACTGACGAAGGCAGCGTGACCGAAGACACCACCTTAAGCACCGGCGGCACCTTAATCATCACCGATCCCGATGCAGGCGAAGCGGCGTTCCAACCGCAAACCAGCGTTGTCACCACCTTTGGTACGTTCAGCGTCAACAGCGCAGGGGTGTGGAGCTACACCCTCAACAACGGTTTACCGGCGGTACAAGCGTTAAACAATGGCCAACAACTGACCGACACCATCAACGTCTTATCGGTCGATGGCACGCCCACGAACGTGGTGATAACCATCAACGGCACCGATGAAAACGCCATTCCTATCGCCGTCAATGATCCTGCCGGTATTGCTTACAGTGTTCAGTTGGGTGACGCTAGCGCCAGTGATTTATGGACTTCCGTTGATAGCAAAGGCTTGAGTGTGGTTGTCAACGCCTACAATGCTAATGGCACTGCAGGCAGCCTTTATCAAAACGCGGTTGATAGTAATTCTCATACTTTAGGTGTTACAGGCACCCCTAGAACAAATACCAACCCTGTTCCGGATCAAATTGAATATGATCAGACTACTGGTAAATCTGAAGCCATAGAGTTAGTGCTAAATGGCAACGTCAATCAAGCTACGTTCAGCGTAAGCAGAATGTTCCCTGGTGAAAATGGCGGCGAAATGGGAATGTGGTCTGTGTATTACAAAGGGGCACTTGTCAGCCAAAGCAGTTTTAGATTAACGGGTTCCGCTAACACCGGTTCTTTCACTATCAACACGGGTAACTTGGTTTTTGATAGCGTTAAATTTTCTGCCTTGAATACCAATGACGCTACTGGTGATGGCGGCGATTATTTCCTAACTGGCTTTTCTGCAAGTGGCGATTCAAGCTCAAATACCGGCTACACAATTGCTGAAGGGGCTTTATTGACTATTGGCTCTGGCTCAAGCTTAAAGCTGATTTCTAACGATACGGATAGTAATGGCGATAGCTTGCTTGTTACCAAGATCAATAATGCGAATGTCAACGATGGCGACACGATTAGCCTAACTTACGGCAGTTTAGTTATTCATACAGATGGAAGCTTTAGTTACTCGGCTAATAATGCGAATTCGCTCTCTTCTGGGCAAGTTGTAACGGATGAATTTAACTACACTATATCGGATGGTCATGGCGGCACTTCTACGGCAATTGCCACTGTCACAGTGGTAGGTCGTGATTTAACGGGTACATCTGGCAGTAATGTTTTGGAGGGCGAAGCTTATTCCGAGCAGATAGTGGGTGGCGGTGGTAATGACACGATGACCGGTGGCGTTGGTGCGGATACATTTAAATGGAGTTTAAATGATCAAGGCAGCAAAGGCTCACCAGCGGTTGATACCATTACTGATTTCACAACAGGCGCTAGCGGCGATATATTAGATTTGCGTGATTTATTACAAAGTGAAAATAGTAGCAACTTGACCAACTTTTTACATTTTGCAAGCGATGGTACTAACACTACAGTTTCTATTAGTAGCACAGGTAGTTTTAATGGTTCTAATTACAGCGCTATGACAGACCAAACAATTGTCTTGAACGGTGTTGACTTAACGGGTAGCGATGCAGCGATTATTGACGTATTGAAAGTTAATAATTTGAGGTTTGATAACTAGGTTTTTGTGTAACTACTCAAGGATGAGAAACTGCCTAAGTATATTTGGATGTATCTATGTATATAAAACGTAATCAAGACGGTGCAATTATTGCGATAAGCCAAATTGCAGTAGAGGATATTAGTGAATATGTTGGTGATGAATCCAGCGAGTTACATTTATATCTGCAATCTTTAAAATCTACTCAAGTCGCTACATTAGAGCAATCTGATCAAGCGATGGCGCGGGTGCTTGAAGATGTCATCAACCTTTTGGTGGATCAGGGGACAATTCGGTTTACTGATTTGCCCGATGCTGCACAGACAAAATTGTTGTCGCGTCGCGAGTTGCGCGGCCAGCGGCAGGGGATGAACTTACTTGATGATGGCGATGATTTAAATATTTAATTTCGAATAAAACGATTTAATAAAACAAGGCGCTTTTGCACTTTTTTTATGATCAGAATCTCTCTTTGAATCTCTAAACACCGGGGCCGGTAAAACCGTCTATATCAAGTTGTTCCAGCTTTTCTTTTTCCGCTTTGGAATTTACGCCTTCCGCAATCATTAGCATTCCCAATGAGTGGCCAATTTTGCATAGGCCAGATAAAAATTGTTGGTTGCCAGTATTGCTATCAATATCACGAATAATTGCGCCGTCAATTTTCAAATAGTGCAAACCTATATCCTGTAGTTCGCGAATTTTAGTAAATTCCAAGCCAACATGTTCAAGCCCAATGTGGCAACCAATAGCACGCAGTGCATTGGTAAAGCTGCGCAATTCTGCCATGTGGCGCAGCGCGCAAGATTCTGGGAACTCTAGCCAGATATGGTGAGCTTTCTCGAGGGAGTGATTTAATAGCGAAATTGCCTGTTCGCGAAAAGTGGCGCTGCACAAAGAATCTGCCGAAATGTTAATCGCAATGGCTGATTTCTTATCTGAATTTTTTAATGCTGTTTTAATAACGTCTAAATCGATGGCGGGCATTATGCCAAGCCGTGCCGCCCACGGCATAAAGTAGCCAGCAGGTTGCCAGTCATCATCTAATAGCAAGCGCACGGGCGCTTCAAAATGCAAAAGTTCACCAGAAGGTGAAAAAACAGAAAATTGCGCTAGTTGCAATTTTTTGTGTTCAAGCGCTTGGGTAATGGCTTCACGCCAATCGTTTAGATTGCGGTGCGCTAAAGGTTGGTGAGTACGGTTGAGTGTAATTAGCGCACGGTTACCTTTCAGTTCTGCTTGCGCCAAAGCACCATCCAGCTTATGCAAAAGTTCATTGCGTTTTTCGCCGCGATTATAGGTACATACTGCAATTGGTAATTGAATGCTACGCAATTCATCTTCGTTGAGTTGTGCATTTAATTGCTCAGAAAGTTCAGCGCCAATGGCCTCTGCAGAAGGGTTGTTAGAAATTACCAGAACAAAATCGCTGCCATTTAAACGCCCCGCATGGCTGCTGGGGTAGTGGTCAATAAATTGGTGTAGTACGCCTGCAATTTGTAGCAGTGCGTGGTCAGCTGCAGCACGCCCATGGTGATTATTTATATCTGTAAGATTTAAAAAACGCACAATCGCAATAACACCTGCGCTATCGCTGTCATCTCGGTTGAGTTTGCTTTCTAATAAATTTAAAAAGTGATTGCGGTTGGGTAATTCAGTCAAGGCATCTAATTGCGATTCGCGGCGCAATTTTTCCAATTGTTTGGTTTCTTTTTCAAGCATCGTTTTCACGCTTTGTGAAAGCGTGTTCATAGCGCGAACTAAACGTTGAAACTCCGTGGTTTTAGGTTCGTCTGACGTGACAAAGCGGCGTTGACCTATAGCTTCAGCTTGCTTGATAACAATATTTAATGGGCTAGATATAAATTTCAAAATCAATGTGCCTACCAGCCCACTTAAAAGGGCAGCAACAACAAACCAGGTGAGTAATTGTGAGGTGCTATTCCAGAGCGCTTGCCATGCATAACGCGAATGACTTTTTACGGTCAGAGTTCCGTATTGTTGCCATCCATCTTGAATTTGAGCTATCCCGGGTGCCGCATCAAAATTAACAAGCTGTGTAAACCAAGTGGGTACATTAGATGTTTTTTTATTGCCCCGATTTTCTTCATAGTGGCGTTCTACTAGCATTTTTTTCTGCGGGTCAGCTAGGGTGATATATTCGTAGTGTCCAGTATCGAATTGCGCGCTAATCAATAATTCTAATGTCACGGGGTCTTTTTCCATTTGCGACATGGAAAGCGCTAGCGAAGTTGCGTTGTCCAAATTTTTTACACGCAACTGTTCTTCAAGGTAATTCTTGGCGGATGTAATGCTAATGGCAAAGCTGCCACCTAATGCGAGTAGTAGCAGAACGATAATCCCAATCCATAATTGTTTTATTAATGACATGGTCGCGTCTCTTCAATTGGCTTAATAAAAACCTTCTAGTTTCATACGTTCAAGCACATCGCGCCAGCGTGATAGACGTGCAGTTGGATCAATCTGTGGCTGTGCCTGGTTGCCAACCCACAAACCGGCGCTGTTAAAACTGAATACCGGTTTTAAATCATCGCGTTTATCAGCAGTTGTAAGCTCAGATAGCAAATTGTCTAAAATAAGTGGAATTGAATTAGGTTCGGCATAATAACCAAGCACCATGTGCGCCTGAAATAGTTTACTGGTGCTGCCGCCAATTTGTGCTTTTACATAAATCAGTCGCAACTGTTCAATCGGTATACCTAGACGTAGCAGCGTAAAGTATTTGGCGATGGTGTAATCCTCACAATCGCCTGCGCCACTACCCAGTGTTTCAATCGGTGTTGCCCAATAATCGCTTTGTTTCCAATGGATATTATCGTCTGCAAAGTGTGTGTTTTTATTAAAGAAGTCATTCACTGTTTTGATTTTTTCAAGCGCTGAACCAGCTTGCTGCTTTTCAATTAAAAATTGCCACTGTTGTAGCTTGCTAACCCCATTGGCACCAAAGCGAGTTTGCATGGTGTTTTCAAGTTTATTAGGGTTAAGGTCGGCAGAGCAGAACAGCCCACAAAGTAAAATGCAGATGAACAAGCCCCCGCGTAAATGGCGTATCCAGAATGGTCTTGCCCAGACAAGGCGGAACTTGTCTGGGCTAAGGTGTAAGGCGGGAGACGAAATCAATCTGGGCGACTAACCTGAGGCTAAAGATGCCTTGAGTATAGCCAAGCTTTTAAATCTGGCAGATGTTTGCTGCACTCAGCAGCGCTATTTTGCTTTCCAGAATTTCTGCATCTCAATAAACATAAAAGAGGATGTCCAAGCTATAAGTACTACACCCGTGAGCGCTTCTAAACCCGTTAAAAAACGAATAAGGCCAATGGGGCGAACATCGCCGAAACCTAAGGTGGTATAGCAGGTAAATGAAAAGTAGACGCAGTCAAGCAGGGTGTTGCTAATGGGGCCTTGTAGCTCGCCAAATTGTTTTGAGTGAACCAGCCCATAAATACCAAACGCAAACAGCCAAACCTCAATAACATGCGCGATAAGTGCCCCAAAAATACCGAACAAAACACTAAGGCGGCGATTAACAGGTAGTTTGGGAATTGTTAAGGATAACCAATTGAGTACTTCAAAGTGAATGAGAACTGCGCTGCCGACTAAAAAGCTATTTATGATCATTATTAGCAACATGGGCGCAGCTCTATGATGTTTGGATGATTAAAGTGACCAACTGATGAGTTCTGTTTTGTCTCTGTCAGCAACAATCACCCAACCTAAATCGTGCCAGTCACCCAATACAATGCGTTCAGCGCTCTTTAGATTAACTTCAAGAGTATGGCGTGCGGGGCGATGGGTATGACCATGAATTAAACGTGTCACCTCTGCGTTTTGCATAACGCGAATAACGTCAGCTTGGGATACATCCATAATATCCTCAGCTTTCAAACTGTTCATCGCTTGGCTTTTTTCACGTAATTGCGCTGCTAAGGCGCGGCGTGCAGCCAGCGGTTGCGCAAGAATCTGCTGCTGCCATTGCGGCGAACGAACCTGTTGGCGAAAGGCAATATAATCTTTATCGTCGGTGCATAGATTGTCACCATGCAATAACAGAGTAGGGCAGCCATACAAATCAATGACAGTGCCCTCCGCAATTAATTGTGCACCAGCTTGCGCTGCAAATTTTTCACCGAGTAAGAAATCCCTATTGCCGTGCATTAAAAAAATCTGAGTGCCTGCGCTACTCAATTTTTTTAGTTCGGTGGCGATTTCGGCATTTAATGCGTTGTCATCATCATCGCCAATCCAAGCATCAAAAAAATCGCCCAGAATATAAAGCTGTTCTGCGCCTAATGCTTGAGTGTGCAAAAAATGAAAAAACGCCCGCGTAATCTGCGGGCGTGTTTCATGGAGATGTAAATCTGAAATAAACAGTGTTGACATAATTATTCGGCAGCTGCGCCGCTTTCAACGCTGACATTTTGAATTATGACAGCTTCAACGGGTACATCTTGGTGATGGCCTTTGCTGCCGGTTTTCACACCTTTAATTTTGTTCACAACATCCATACCGGCAGTGACTTTACCGAACACGGCATAGCCCCAGCCTTGATTGTTTTTAGCACTGTGATTTAAAAAGCTGTTGTCTTTTACGTTAATAAAAAATTGCGCAGTTGCGCTGTGTGGGTCGCCTGTGCGAGCCATCGCTAAAGTGCCAACCAGATTTTTCAAACCGTTGTCAGCTTCGTTCTGAATAGGTGCGTATTTTTCTTTTTTCTCGCTCATGTCTTCAGTCATGCCGCCGCCTTGAATCATAAAGCCGTCAATTACGCGGTGAAAAATAGTACCGTTGTAAAAACCTTCTTCAGCGTATTTTTTAAAGTTGGCAGCAGTATTGGGCGCCTTATCGAAATCCAATTCAATAACTATGTCGCCGTAATTGGTATGTAAAGTGATCATGTGAAGCTCCTAAAGCGTTATGACAGGAAAGGTATGGCAAAAAGTCAGTATGCCTAAAAAGCGGGTATGATACGCGCTCAACGAAGGTGAAGGAAACCTTCTATTCATTAAAACCTTCTATTCGTTAAAATGTAGTGTTCGTTAAAATAACGAATTCAAATGACATAAATAGGTAAAAGCGAGATAGATCAATGCTGCGCGGTAAATTTCTCACTATTGAAGGCACCGAAGGTGTCGGAAAAAGCACCAACTTGGCGTTTGTGCGGGATTGGTTGCAGGCCAAAGGCATCGAGGTGGTTGTCACCCGTGAACCCGGCGGAACGCCTTTGGCAGAAGAAATTCGGTCATTATTGCTGGCAAAACGCGATGAATCGGTCGATGAAACTGCAGAGTTATTACTCATTTTTGCCGCCCGAGCACAGCATATCGCACAGGTTATTCAGCCTGCATTAGCGCGCGGCGCCTGGGTTTTAAGTGACCGTTTTACTGATGCCACCTATGCTTATCAAGGTGGCGGACGAGGTTTAAGTACTAACATTATCACTCAGCTAGAGCAATTAGTGCAGGGCGATTTGCGCCCAGATTTAACCTTTATTTTGGATATTGATGTAGAGCTTGGCCTCAATCGCGCTCGCCAACGCGGTGAGTTGGATCGCTTTGAAAGCGAGACTATGGCGTTTTTTGAGCGCGTACGTTGTGCTTACCGCGCTCGAGCTGAACAGACCCCCTCGCGTTATGCGCTGGTGAATGCTGGCCAAGAGTTAGCGGCAGTCCAGGCAGATCTACGTTTAATTTTAGCCACATTAGTGTCAGGCGATGGCGTATAAAATTTCCTTATTTGATTATCTTTCAATCTAGAACTAAAGTTTTAGAGAACCGCTAGCATTTAGATCGATTTCGCAGTATTGATTGATCGTTAGCTTTGCCATAACTCTGACTGGATTAGGTGATGATATGAATAAAAATCAATCGGGCTTTACGTTAATCGAGCTAATCGCCGTTATTGTAATTTTGGGGATTTTGGCCGCAACCGCGTTGCCTAAATTTGTTGATTTAACCAGAGATGCCCGTATAGCGAAGGTTAACGCTGCGGTGGGTTCGTTAAAGGCTGCGGCTGCTCTGACGCATGGCAAGTTCTTGGTGAACCCAGTGTCACCTCAAACATTTGAAGGTGTTGCTGTCACCTTTGTGAATGGCTACCCCAATGCGGCGACTATTGCAGCTGTAGCCGGCATATCGACGCCTGATTACACACCTACAGTTGCGGGGACAACGATGACTGCGACAGTAGTCACTAACTGTACAGCTGCTTATACACAACCGACGTCGGCGATATTGCCGCCTACTTTCGTGGTGGTAACAACAGGCTGTTAAAACACGTTTTTGCTAAATCGAAAAAGCGCAGAATCGAAAGGTTCTGCGCTTTTTCTTTATTATTGAACTGTTTCGATCAGAACTCTGCCAAACATTCCACTTCAATTTTATGGCGCAAAATAGGGTGTGTCAGTTCAATGTGTTGCGCGTGTAACAATAAACGCGGTGCTTGTGCTTGAATATCCAACGGTGAATAAAGTTGATCGCCAAGCATAGGGTGGCCAAGGCTCAGCATATGCACGCGCAATTGATGGGTGCGGCCACTCACAGGTTCTAGCAATACACGAGTGCAATTGCGAGCCTCATCGCGCTCAAGTACTTGATAACGCGTGTGCGCCGGTTTGCCTGATTCAAAACACACCTTCTGTAATGGTCTGTTTGGCCAATCGCAAATTAGTGGCAGTTTTACTTCGCCTTCATCCGCTTCAACCAATCCACTCACTACAGCTACATAGCGCTTGTGAATACCGCGCGCTTCAAATTGTTTGGTAAGGATTTTTAAACTCATATAGTTGAGCGGAAACATCACAATTCCCGATGTGCCTTGATCCAACCTATGCACCACCCGCGCATTTGGGTTAAATTTCAGCGCACGATTAATCAAACAATCCTGCTTCTCTGGCCCTTTGCCAGGAACGGTCAGTAAACCTGCCGGTTTGTTGCAGATCATTAAATCGTCATCGAGATGGAGAATATCGAGGTCGAAATCGAGGGCAGTGTTGATGTCGTTCATGCGAGGGTTACTGACTTAGCGTGTATAAAAAGGAAAGGGCGGCGATTATCGCAAATCCCTGCCTAAATAGCTAAACAGACTCCTGTCAGGCTCTTATTGGGATTGGGTTTGCTATCTAGCCTCCGCCGTTGGTAAGCTTGCGGCCTTCATTTTGTTGAGCGCGTTTATGTCTGATTTCCCCTCGCATCCTTACCCTTGGCAACTGCAAGAATGGCAGCAACTCAGCCAGCAAATAGCCGCCAAAAAACTCCCCCATGCTTTGATGTTTGCGGGAGCTAAGGGTATAGGTAAACGTCACCTCGCCGAAGCGCTAGCGCAATTGCTGCTGTGTTTATCTCCCATAGAAGGCACACCTTGCGGCAAATGCCGTGGCTGCATGCTCAATAAGGCGCAGAATCACCCAGACCTGATTGTGATTTCGCCAGAAGAAGGGGCTAAAGGCATTAAAGTCGATCAAGTGCGGGCACTGATTGAGGATTTGGGCAAAACCGCACAGCAGGGCGGTTATAAGGTGGTAGTGCTGGAGCCCGCCGAGGCAATGAATGCGAATGCTGCTAACGCCTTACTGAAATCCCTTGAAGAGCCTGCTGCCAGTACTTTGTTAATATTGGTTTGCCATACACCTAGTGCAGTATTACCTACTATTCGCAGCCGTTGCCAAATGCGCTTACTCGCTACGCCCAACACTGAACAGGTGATTCACTGGCTCAAGCCCTTAATGGTGGGTAGCAATATTCCCGTTGAAAAGCTTATTGAAGCCGCTGGTGGTGCGCCGCTTACCGCTTTGTCCTACTTAGAAAGCGATGCCTTGGAGCGCCGCGATGCCTGGCTGCTAAATCTGATTCGCGTCAGCACCGGCCAAATATCAGCCATTGAAGTTGCCTCACAATGGCAAAAAGACGATGTAATTGCCTTGGTTGAATGGTTTTTAGTGTGGCTGCATTCGCTAATGCGATGGCAACTTGGCGTAGAGCAGGTGCTGATGAACCAGCTTCCGCAAGATTTACGCGACCGCTTGGCCAAAGTTCCCGCTGCGCTTTTGCATCGTTATCTAGAGAAAATACTGGTTTCTAAACGCCAGCTCTTGGGAGTTTCTAATCCTAACAAACAATTGTTATTAGAAGAGATGTTGATGGATTGGGGCGCATTACTCAGAAGTGCTAAATAAGCTTTGCTGGTTTTGCTCAAAAATACTCAGGCACTGGCGACTAGACAGGTCTAAACTATTCAATTATGGTTCAGTCCATTATGTTTCAATCCAATGAATTTAGACGGATTAGCTTATGCAAGCGATAGGTGGCGGTGCCCGTAACGGCATACTCTCTCTTACCATTAAAGACAAAGCGGTGCTTTACGCCGCTTACATGCCGTTTGTAAAAAATGGCGGCATGTTTATCCCCACGGGTAAAAGCTACAAATTGGGCGACGAGGTGTTTATGTTGTTGAGTTTGATGGAAGAAGTTGAAAAGATCCCCGTGGCAGGTAAGGTCATTTGGGTGACCCCACGCGGTGCACAAGGTAACCGCGCAGCTGGAATAGGTGTGCAGTTTACCGATCAAGACAATACAGCTGTGACCAGAATCGAAACCTATCTTGCGGGTTCGATTAATTCGGATAAGCCAACCCATACGATGTAAGTCTTTTTAACCTGATTCACAAAGCCAGCCCTGTGCTGGCTTTCTTCATTTATAATCGCCCCACATTTATTATTGATCCTCATTTTCTATGTTAATCGACTCTCACTGCCACCTAGACCGAATAAATCTTGACCGTTACGACGGCCAGCTAGCCAATGCGATTGCCGCCGCCAATGAGCGTGGTATTCAGCAAATGATGTGTATTAGCGTTAGCTTAGAGAATATTCAAACCGTTATTGATATTGCGCAGGCGCATCCTTGTGTTGTTGCCTCTGTGGGTGTTCATCCGTGTGATGTTAAAGAAGGTACGGCAACCGCTGAGCAACTTATTCAATGGGCATCGCAAGCCAAAGTGGTTGCGCTCGGTGAAACGGGATTGGATTATCACTACGAAACCGAAAGCAAAGAATTACAGCACGAAAGTTTTGCGCTGCATTTAAGTGTAGGTAAAAAAATCGGCTTGCCTGTTGTGGTACATACCCGCGAAGCCAAAGCCGATACGCTTGCGTTGATAAAAGAACACGGCAGTTTGGAGAGCAGCGGTGTGCTGCACTGTTTTACTGAAGATTGGGATATGGCTAAAGCGGCCTTGGATTTGAATTACTATATTTCCATCTCAGGTATCGTCACTTTTAAAAACGCTGAACAAATCCGCGAGGTTGTGCGCAATATGCCAATCGAGCGTTTGTTAATTGAAACTGATTCGCCGTACCTTGCGCCCATCCCTTACCGTGGCAAACCTAACGAGCCAAAATACGTGCGTGAAGTTGCGCAGTTTGTAGCGGATTTAAAGGGCATGAGCATTGAGCAACTCGGCGAACATACCTGCGAAAATTTTTATCGCTTATTTAATAAAGCTAAACAATATTTACCGACATGACCCCATGCTAACCTTCGATTGTCGGAGAGTCAGTTCCTCCCCTTTGCGAAGGGGGAGGCTAGGAGGGGGTAAAATTTAATTAGATATAAAGGCCACAAATCATGAACCCACAACAAATCAAAATCATGCTCGATTTGCAAGACAGCATGAACACCAAAGTAAACGCCAATTGGCAAACTCAAGGCTACGAATGGTATCGCGCTATTTGGGTGGAGTGCGCCGAGCTTTTGGATCACTACGGTTGGAAATGGTGGAAAAAACAAACTCCAGATACCGAACAGGTTGCACTTGAGCTTATCGACATTTGGCATTTTGGTTTGAGTATTTTGTTGCAGAGTGGCACTAAGCCAGAATTGATTGTTGCGCAAATACAGAATCAATTAGTCATCGTAACTGACGAACACGATTTCCGTTTAGATTTAGAAAAATTTGTCGCCGCAACCTTAAACGATCACCAATTCCATATCGGGTTATTTGGCCGATTAATGGCGGGTATCGATATGAGTTTTGAGCAGCTCTATCGTGGTTACGTGGGCAAAAATGTCTTGAATTTTTTCCGCCAAGATCACGGCTACAAAGACGGCAGCTACCGCAAACACTGGCACGATGGCCGTGAAGATAATGAACATTTGGTTGAAGTTGTGTTGAGCTTGGATACAACAAAAGTCGAATTTAAAGATGAGCTTTATGTAGCTCTCAAAGATCGCTATTCAATCTGATTTGGTTCTCTCAGTCGTCAAAGGCCGCCCAGCGGCCTTTTCTTATATTTATAGACTTATAAACAGAGTGAAATTTCCCGCTAAATCTCTATAATGCCCGCCGGTCTCGCTAAAAAGCAGGCAATTGGCACAAAATGCCCTACACTTTTGTTCTATCTCTTTTCTAAACAAGTTGGAGTCCTACCGTGAAAGCACCCGTAAGAGTTACCGTCACTGGCGCCGCTGGCCAAATCAGCTACTCATTGTTGTTCCGCATCGCCGCTGGCGATATGTTGGGCAAAGATCAACCAGTAATTCTGCAATTGTTGGAGATCACCCCAGCTCTTAAAGCGCTGCAAGGCGTGGCGATGGAATTGGATGACTGTGCGTTCCCATTGTTGGCTGGCATTGTGACCACTGATGATCCAAACGTTGCTTTCAAAGATGCTGACTACGCTATGTTAGTAGGCGCGCGTCCACGCGGCCCAGGCATGGAGCGTAAAGACTTGTTGGCTGCTAACGCTGCAATCTTCTCTGTTCAAGGTAAGGCGATTAACGACCACGCGTCACGCAACATTAAAGTATTGGTAGTCGGCAACCCAGCTAACACCAACGCCTTGATTGCTCAACGCAATGCTCCTGATATCAACCCACGTCAATTCACTGCAATGACTCGTTTGGATCACAACCGTGCGTTGTCACAGTTGGCTACCAAAACTGGCACCAGCATTAATGACATCACCAAAGCATTGATTTGGGGTAACCACTCTTCAACGCAATACCCAGATCTTCACAACACATTGGTAAATGGCAAGCCAGCATTGAGCTTGGTTGATCAAGCTTGGTATGAAGCAGATTACATCCCAACCGTACAACAACGCGGCGCGGCAATCATTGCAGCACGTGGTGCTTCATCTGCTGCTTCTGCTGCAAATGCTGCTGCAAACCACATGCGCGATTGGGCATTAGGTTCACCAGCGAATGATTGGGTGAGCATGGGCGTATACAGTGATGGTTCTTACGGCATCGAAAAAGGTTTGATCTACTCATTCCCAGTGGTTTGCAAAAACGGCGATTGGGAAATCGTACAAGGTTTAGAAATCAATGATTTCTCTCGCGCTAAAATGCAAGCGACTGAGAAAGAATTGCAAGAAGAGCGCGACGCAGTTTCTGATTTATTGCCAGCGTAATGATTAAACTCTAGCGATTTAACGCTAGAAATTAGTCCTTCAAAAAAGCCATCGTAAATAATTGCGATGGCTTTTTTGCATTTTGGGTTGTTTGTTTTTCTGTTTGAACTTTTTCCGCACATGTTGGGTCTATTCACCCATTGAATGTTTCTTCAAAGGGTTTTGGTGGAATGGTTTTATTAAATCTACAGGGTCGATTTGGCGATTTATGGTTCGCTCGTGCTAGCTATCGCCGGGGCCGCAGTGCTAAGCCAACATCTGCGCTTGTATTTTTAGCAATTGTATTTTTACATTTGGTCTTAATTGGTATTTCTTTCAATATAAAATCAAAACAGCGTGAAGCTTCAAGTGCACCATTTTTCAGGATGATCTATTTATCTCCTCAGAAGCCTTCCGTTGAATTGGAGGTTATAGCCCCTTCCGTGGAATTTACATCAACTAAAGCTCCTATTGTGCCTGAGATTGTTATTGAGGAACAATCTGCACCTATTGTTCCGTTTGATACATCATCTGACTCTGTTATTAATAGCCAAGTATTTGATCCGAAGATGCGCCAGAAATTGATTGATGCACAGGCGTTAAACAAACCGCGTGCCAAAGAAAAATCGGGTAGTTGGACTGAGAGCGATGGGCGTGTGTTTATCGATATGGGTGATGGCAATTGTTTTGTTTCTATGCCTAAAACAGATTGGCGTGAACGTGGCACTAACTGGGGCGGTACTCGTTGCGGAAAAACGGATAGCGAAAAAATGATGGATAGCGTAATGGCAGATTTTGAGTCTCGAAAAAATCCCCTTAAAGAACAATAAAAAAAGGCCAGCATATTAGCTGGCCAATTTTTAGTTCGAATGAGCGTAAATATTAATCAGATTTTTTTGGGCGAAAGCTTTTGCTTTCTTTCGCCTTATCACTAAAGCCTAATTTGCCGCGCGGTGCGCCGTCACGTGGTTTGTCAGAAAAGCTGCGTGGTGCACCATCGCGTGGTTTGTCAGAAAAGCTACGTTGTTTGTCGCCGCGTGGGCGATCAGCAGAATCGCGTGGTTTGTCAAAGCTGCGAGGGCCGCGATCACCAAAATCTTTATTGCCACTGCTACCACCAGCGCCGCCTTGATCAACACTGATTTCCAGTGGGCGATTACGTACTCGCACTTTTTTCAGCTGACTCAATACATCGCCAGACAAACCTTTTGGTAAATCTACGGTGGAGAATTCGTCGTGCAATTTAATGTGGCCAATGTTGCTGCTAGAAATACCAGCTTCGTTAGCGATTGCGCCTACGATATCACCCGGGCGAGCTTCGTGATTGCGACCTACTTCAATGCGGTAGCGAACCATGTTTTCATCGTTGTGTTCACGGCGTGGGCGATCTTCGCGCGAACGATCACTGCGGCCGCGATCACCGCCATCACGTGAACCGCGATCACCACGTGCTCCTCGGTCGTCGCGTGGCGCACGGTCACGGCTGCTGTCGCGTTCGGGTTTTACATCGGTAAATTTAACTTGTAAAGGACGTTCTTTTTGCAATAAGAATGCGAGTGCAGAAGCAATTTCTTCTGGCGATACTTCATTCTTGTTGCTGAACTCGGCCAACAAATCATTAAAGAAAGTTAAATCGGGTTGCTCTGCCAAGGTGGTAGAAATTTGCGATGTAAATTGATCAATACGATGTTGAGTAACGGTTGCACCGCTTGGCAACTCCATCAATGTGATTGGCTTTTTAGTCGCTTTCTCGATGGTGTACAGCAAGCGCTTTTCACGTGGTGCAACGAACAATATTGCTTTACCGCTACGGCCAGCGCGGCCAGTACGGCCAATACGGTGAACGTAGGCTTCAGAGTCGTATGGGATATCGTAGTTTACAACGTGGCTTACACGTTCAACGTCGATACCACGTGCAGCAACGTCAGTTGCAATGACGATATCAAGCTTGTTGGTTTTTAAGCGTTCAATGGTGCGTTCACGCAATTGTTGATTCATATCGCCATTTAAAGCAGACGCAGAATAACCGCGTGCTTCTAATTTTTCAGCGAGTTCAACCGTTGCGGTTTTTGTGCGCACGAAAATAATCATGCCGTCAAAAGGTTCAACTTCAAGAATACGCGTCAGTGCATCTAATTTGTTCGTGCCGCTTACCATCCAATATACTTGTTCGATGTTGGCATCGGTAGATTGGCTACTTTCGATTTTAATTTCTTTCGCATTGTTCAAATAGTTGTTACATACGTGGCGAATTTCGCGCGGCATGGTCGCAGAGAACAATGCGGTTTGACGAGTTTTTGGAGTGTGTTCCAAAATCCATTCAACATCGTCAATAAAGCCCATGCGCAACATTTCGTCAGCTTCATCGAGTACCAATGCTTTTAAGGTATTCAAATTCAAGCTGCCGCGACGCAGGTGATCCATTACGCGGCCGGGAGTACCAACAACAACATGTGCGCCGCGTTTTAAAGAGCGCAATTGGGTGGACATATCTTGGCCGCCGTAAATGGGCAGTACATGAAAGCCGGGGATCTCACTCGCGTATTTTTGGAATGCTTCAGCAACTTGAATGGCCAGTTCACGCGTAGGTGCGAGAACTAAAATTTGTGGATCTTGTTGCTTCATGTCAATGCGTGAAAGCAATGGCAAAGCGAATGCTGCTGTTTTGCCTGTGCCCGTTTGAGCCATACCCAGAATGTCGCCACCCGCTAGCAAAATTGGAATTGCTGCAGCTTGGATGGGCGAGGGAACTTCGTAGCCAACTTTTAGTACGGCTTTCATTACTGGCTCAGAGAGTGCTAAGTCGGCAAACAGAATTTGTTCAGTCATTTTTAAACCTTTGGTTAATGCAGAAAGATTGTAAAAAACAATAAAGCAAAGCCGTCGCTAGCGCTTTTTACCATTTAGGTAGGGTGCTAGTTAAGGATTCGGTTTTTGTTTTTATTGATCGAATAATTTTTTTGCTGGGCAAAATAATTCACACAGCGCGTGTGGGAGCGATGATCGGGTCGCTATGGGTGTGAAAACCTGAAACAGGATTTGCACACAAAAGAAATTCGCACAAGCAGGGCAGGTGCAAGATAAAGCGATTAAATCAACGGATTCCCGCGTGCTCTTACCAATAACTAAAATATCGTATTGAGTAATTTGAGCACAGTGCTTTCAAAAACAGTGCAATTCAAAAGCATCTTGCTCTTTGGAAAATTGCGCACTTTATAGCAGGCTGAAATTTGAACTTCATGTTGTCTGTTAGTTACCAAACTAACTTATTTGGGCAGCCCTCAGGCATCCTGCCTGCTCAGCGAACCCCACAACATAAACTCATAAGGGAGGGGTGTTACTGAAAGTGCGCGCAGTATAGGGAGTTGTGGCGCATAAAGCCAGCAAAATAGCGGTTGCGTCACATTTACTAAGGTTTGGCTTTGGTGAGTAATGCGTCTAAGGCATTGGCAAAGGCTTGCTTGTCTCGGTCGTTATAGGGCGGTGGGCCATCGTGGACCACGCCGCTAGAGCGCATGGTTTCCATAAAATCGCGCATATTGAGGCGAGCACCAATCGAGTCTTTGCTGTAGCGCTCACCGCGCGGATTGATCACCGCAGCACCTTTGGCGATGGCTTCAGCGGCGAGGGGAATATCTGCGGTGATCAATACATCGCCCGCCACCAGCTCTTGTACTATGTAGTTGTCCGCCACATCAAACCCACTGCTGACCTGAATGCTCTTGATATAGGGCGATGCGGGTGCAGCCATAAATTGGTTGGCAACTAGAATCATGGTGATTTGGCGCTTATGGGCGGCGCGGTAGAGGATTTCCTTAACCGGCTTGGGGCAGGCATCGGCATCAACCCAGATTTGCATAGTACTTATCTCTTGAGACGGTCTATTAGTAGCTTTGCCTATCAGTTTACAGGGGTTGATTGAAGTTGAATTATTTATGTAAATAATAAGTGCAACTTCTATATTGCATAAAAATTAGTTTGGTGGCACATGATTAAATGTCAAATCTGATATATGTAGGCGAACCCTCAGTGTTAAAGTAAGTAGTGGAAAATCAAAGGTTAACTCTATGTCCGAAAAGCACATCTCCACCACCGCGCTGGCGCGCCAACTTCATAAAGAAAGCAAAGAGCTTTTTATTCTACTTGCTCAAGGCGGCTGGATGGTTAAGGTAGATAATCATTGGCAGCTGACTGAGAAAGGTAAATTTGAGGGCGGGATTTATATCAATCACCCCAAATACGGCGAATACATTGCGTGGCCGGAATCCGTGCAGGATCATCCTCTGTTGCGGTTGTTGCCAGAAGCGCCCCTCAGTGCGACCCATATCGGCAATAAAGTCGATTTACCTGCACGCTTAATTAATTTGTTATTGGCTGAGCGCGGATGGATTAAAAAACATATTCGCGGTTGGTTGCTGACCCCGCGTGGAAAAGCTATTGGCGGTGAGCAACATGCCAGTGAGCAGACGGGTGTTCCTTATGCAACTTGGCCTGAAACTTTATTGGATAATTCATTGTTTTCAGAGGTGATTGCGCAAATTACAGGAGCGAGCTTTAATCAGGCTCGTTCACACGTGGTGGCTCCTTCATTAAGCGGCCAGCAAGTCAATTCACGAGAAGAATTAATCGTTGAGAACTGGCTTTATATCGCAGGTATTAATCATTCCCGCGCTTACACTTTGCACGCGGGCAATGAAGCAATCAGTGCTGATTTTTTCTTGCCTGAATTACAAATTTGCATTGATGTGTGGGGAGCAAATGATAATGCTGCTGTACTTACCCAAAAATTAAACAAGCAAGAATTTTATAAAAAATACGGTTATGACTTTATTGAGTTGCACGATGAAACTATCGCGCAGGTGGATGAAGTGTTAGCCAGGCAACTATTAGGCTATGGTCTAGCGGTTTATTAACTAAGAAAAATTATTTTTAGGAGAATCTTATGGCAAGTGTATTTACCTTAATTATGGAAGGCAAAATCCCCGGTAACTTTGTGTATGAAGACGATATAGCCGTTGCGATTCTAACTATTCAACCCATTCGCGAAGGTCACGTGTTGGTAATCCCGCGTGCAGAGGTGGATCAATGGAGTGATTTACCTGCTGATACCGCAGCGCACTTAATGAAAGTCAGTCACAAAATTGCCAATGCGATGAAATCACTCTTTCCGTGCACACGCATCGGTATGATGATCGCCGGTTTAGAAGTGCCGCACACCCATATTCATTTGGTGCCCATGGATTCAATGGATGATTTGAGTTTCGCGTTTGCGAAAAATGCAGAGGGTGAAGACTTGAAAAAAACTGCTGAAAAAATTCGCAGCGCTTTGTCTTAAAAATGTAAGCAGAAAATGAGGTGTTGAGCTAATTAAGCCAGCACTTCTATCTGCTTTTCCTTTTCGATTTGTATTCCCATTTAACCTGCGACAACAACATCCCCGCTAACATTAGCCCACAACCAATCCATGCGCGTGGGCTTAGGCTTTCATCCAATAACCACACGCCACCAATCGCTGCAAACACGGCTTCTAAACTCATAATGATAGCCGCATGACTAGGCTTCGCATTTTTTTGCGCGATAACTTGTAAGGTGTAGGCTATGCCAACACTGACAAGGCCGGCAAATAATATGGGCTGCCAGCCTGCTATGGCTCCAGATAAAGTCGGCGTTTCAATAATCAGTGAAACCGCGAGACTTAAAATTCCGCACACGAGGAATTGCACCGCTGATAATTGAATGGGATCAATGCGGCCGCTGAAGTGGTCGATGACTAAAATATGAAACGCCCAGAATAATGCGCCGATAAAAATCAGCATATCGCCGAGCGACATGGTGAAATCATCATTAATGCTGAGCAAATATAAACCGACCACAGCAAGCACTGCGCCTAGCCATGTTGTCATGCCAGTGGTGTGTTTAAGTAGAATTCCGATCATGGGAACCAGAATTAAATATAAGCCGGTGATGAAACCGGCTTTTGCTGCGGTTGTATAAAATAGTCCATATTGCTGCAGAGTAGCCGCCGCAAATAAAACTAATCCACAAATAATGCCGCCTTTCGTTAGGGAGTGATTCGGTTTGGTTTCTAGATTAACTTTTTGTCGCGAAAGAATCCAAAGCAAAGGCAGCAAAGAAAGGCTGCCTAATAAAAACCTCGCGCTATTAAATCCAAAAGGTTCTAGGTAATTCATTCCCAAACGTTGCGCCACAAATCCGAAACCCCAGATTGCAGCGGCAATTAACAGCATTACATTAGATTTAAACAAAAAATCGGCCTATTTTTTTAAGGTAAAAGTATCACGCACCTTCCAAATCGGCGCTTTAGTTATGTCTTTCTCAATCCACAGTGGGCGTTTACTTCTTGGGTTAAAAACCCAGCGTTTTGGAACCTCATCTGTACCAATCATGTAGCCATGAAGTGCGCCTTGTGAATCTATGCGAAAACGGAGAAAGCCTTTATAACCTTGATGCCCTAAGGGCGAGAAAGCGTTGTTAGCTAGCCCGCCGAACCAAGCCGATAGCGCAAAATAAAGGCCAAATAATAATCCGCCGACAATGGCGCCAAGGATAAAAATCAAGATACCTTTACTGTAAGGATCGACCCCCCACATACTCAACAACCAGAATAAAGTTGCTGCTGCCAGTATATGTACCACGCCGTAGATGGCTCCGAAGAATACCGACCAGCCACCGTCTTCGTGGGCAATAGAACCGCATAGCCCCAAGAGAATAATGTGAACCCCAAGTGCCAGTGGGCTAAAAAATAATGCTTTAAACCAAAGTTGTAAAAAACAGAAAAAGGTTTTGTTGCCTATTTGGCTGGCAGCGACAAAATCATCGGGTACAAAGGATTTGCTAAACACGAAGCTGTTGCAGTAAACCGCCAATAAATACAGTGCTCCCAATAAAATAGGGAACAGGATGTTGCCTGCTGTGATGCCTTGATAGAGTTCTTGTAAGCGCATAAGGCTACGTTGCGCAGTATTGCCGTTAACCTTATCGGCAAAGAGCCCAGATATTGATGCAGGCGCAAAGAGTGCAAATAAGTTCCATTTGCACAAGCTTTTGCTGATCTCTCGGCTGGGGTAGCTGGCTTGATGAGTATATTCACGCTGGTCTTCGCTCAGCCTTTTGGTGTTTTTGATACCAACACAAACACGTTTTTCTAAATCAGGCGTCATGGCGCAGGTATCCTGAACCCGATCCAATATCTTGGTGTCAGTAACCCGCTTGGCATGGGTTGGATGCAAAAAAGCGCCGCCACTTCCACAGGTGATGAGCAAATCGTCATAGTCTAGTTGAGCGCCTGAGTTTGCCTCTTCCCGCACGTAGTGATGCAAATCGCCTGCGAGGCGAACACGAATTTTAACATTTGCTTCTAGTAATGCCGCTTCTAAACGTTGGTAGCGCCTGGGGTAGCCAACGCCTGCGGTATCGCCTAAAGGGCGTGTCCAATAGGGTTCCGGGTAAAGCAAAATAACGTTATCGCCAGCGTTAATTTGGTCTGAATTAGCGGTTGACGTGGAAATCAGCTCCAAAAAGGTTTCGTATTGAGTGCGGTCTATATCGCCCACTAAGGCGAAGTCCAAACCGAGAATCCACCAGCCATGAGGCAGTTGTGCGGCAAAGTAGCTGCGGTTTTGCGGCGTATTGGCATGCAAAAAGTGGTTTTCGTAGTCGCCTATGAAGTGGCGATTGAAAGTGGAGATATTGTCAAACCAATCGTGATTTTGAGGGATAGATGCAACCGTAAGCTCCGATTTTTTCTCGATTTTTTTTGGGGGTTCAACGAAGGGTTTGGCTGCTTCCCACATTTCTATAAAGCGATATTGATATTCTTCGGTGCTCGCGCCGGGGTAGGCTAGATCGCCACCTAAAACCAAGAGTTTGCCCGCAGGTAGCCTTGTATCAATATCAGTAACCATGCCTTCAGCAAGGCCGACGTCAAGTATGGGGGATTGCATAGCACGGGCTACTGTATAGCTAGCATTGCCACCGTCACCGCTGTCGGACATAAAATCCCACCAGTAATCGCCCCCCGCATAATCCCGAGCTTGCTCCACAATCTTAAACTCACCGCTAAATAATTCGCGTCGGTCAAAATTGCGGATGAAGTTCCCGCTAGCCACCAGTTCTTGCGCTGAGCGCAATAACACGGCTGGGTTATACCAAGCCACAGGCCAGCGTTTATGGGGCGGTTCATTGATACCAAATTTATAGTTGGCCACACGCTTCTCCTTTAGTGGTAGGTATTGAATATTGGATGGAGTCAAACCTTCTTTGTGTTCAAGCCATCTTTAGAAATTAATAATCTTTAAAATTCAAGTCATCTTTAAAATTCAAGACATCTTTAAAATAAAGTCCCATTCTGATTTAGTTACCGGTTGGGTTGATAATCGGCTTTGTTTTATCAAAACCATATTCTCTAACGCGGGCTGCGCTTTAATGTGAGCCAGAGGAATAATTCGAGGGAAAGTTTGTGTAACTTGAATATCCACGGAAACCCAACGCGGATTTTCAGATGTGGATTTGGGATCGTAGTAATCGCTTTCGGGGTTAAATTGGGTGGGGTCAGGATAGGCTGCTTTCACAACTTTTGCGGTGCCGACTATGCCGACGTTTTTGCAGCTGCTGTGATAAATAAAAACTTCATCGCCAACCGCAACGTGGTCGCGCAAAAAATTGCGCGCTTGGTAATTGCGAATGCCATCCCAACGGCCAATTTTTTTTGGCGCGGCATTGAGGTGGTCAATGCCGTAAATATGAGGTTCGGCTTTGAAGAGCCAGTAGTTTTTGCTCATGCTTATTCTCTCGCAAACGATGAACTCTGTTTGCGTCTTAAGGTGATTCTTGCGAGACCGTCGGACTCAGGACGACCCACATGGATGTGGGAAGTTTCCCGAAGCGACGGGATCGCGAAGGGATGCCGACGACGAGCGTACACGGATGTATTTACAGCGAGTCTTGAAATAAAGATGTTTCTTCCTCTAATTTACTACAGCCAAGCACTTAATCGATCAGCTGTTTCTTGATCCACAACTTCAAATGCAATTTTGCGTTTAAGGATATCCACTTCTTTTACCAGCACATGCACTTTTTCATCTAAACGATAAGTGCGGCCTTCAATCGTTAAGCTTAAACGGCGCGAATCAAATTGTGCTTTTATCTCTCCATCGCGTGGAGCGAGCATGGCGTAGCCTTCAATGCCTAAATCATCCAAGCGCACACCTATACCGTTAGAGTTTACGAGTGCAATAGTGCCGGTGTGAAGCGTATCAACCTGCTGCGCCATAAATTGCGCTTGCAACCAAAGCTCTAAATAACGGCATGCTTGGCGTCCTAGATTTAATTGCTCTTGCAATTGTATTGCTAAGGTTACGCTGTCTAATTCAATCGCAGGTTCGCCGCGCAAAATACGTTTAATGGCGAGGTGATTATAAAAATCGTTGTAACGACGAATGGGCGAAGTCACCATGGCGTAGGCGTTAAAACCCAAACCAAAATGTGGGATATGTTCAAACGACAGAGAGCCCGCTTGTAGCATGCGCTGCAAAAGCGACAACAGCGGTGCATTTTTAGAATTGTTGCTTGGGTTGGTGCGCAGCTCTTTAAATAGTTGTTGGAATTTATCCCTCTGTGCTAAATCGCTCGCGGTTAAACCCGCTTCAATTAAATCGGGCCGATCTTCAGTGATTAAACTGATGGCATCGTTCAAGCGTTCAGTGCGAAAGCCAATATGGGTAGAGAAAATACCGTAACCGGGGTTTTTTACAAACAGTTCGCCCGCACAAATATTGGTCACCAACATGGCCTCCTCAATCATGCGGTGTGCGATATTGCGTTCGCGTTTATCAACGTGATCAATTTTTTTCTGATCGTTAAGGATGAAAAAATAGTCTGGCTTATCATCCATCACTAAGGTGTGCTCTAAACGATAGTCGGCACGTACCTCGGCAAATTTTTGCAGTGTGATCAGTTGATTTTTGATTTCATCGCTTACATTAAAGCCGGCATCGTTTAAGGTTTTTACGCCATTTAAATCATCGGCTACCGCTTGGTAGCTTAGTTTATGTTGCGAGCGAATTTGTGCTTCTGCAAATTCATAATCAGTAATCTCGCCGTTGCGGGCAATTTGCATTTTGCAAATAACAACAGGGCGTTTCTTCTCTGGGATGAGCGAATAAGTATCATGCGATAACTCAGAGGGCAACATAGTGATAGATTGGCCCAGCAAATACACAGTGGCGGCGCGTTCGCGCGCGGCTAATTCGAGTGGGCTATCAATGTCAATTTGCTTGCTGGGGTCTGCGATGGCGGTGATTAATTCCCAGCCATTTTCATTGGCGGCGATATAAATCGCATCGTCCATATCACGGGTATTTTCGGAATCTATGGTAACGAAGGGTAGGTGAGTTAAATCCAGCTCGCCATTGTCAAATACCAAAGGCGACCAGTTAATGCCGCTGGCTTGGTTTTGCGCGGGTGCCGTCCACTCATTGGGCAATTGAAATTTTGCGACCGTGTAACGATTTTCAATACCGGGTTCGTCTGCCTTGCCCAAGCGCGCAATTATTTTTACTTGTGCTTTGCCATCGCTAAAAGGGTGGCGGGAAACAGTGCAGCGCACTAAATCATCCACATTCAGGCCCTTGCGATCTTGCGGTGGTACAAACAACCAGCGGGTGAAATTAAAGACATCCGGCTCAACAAAA
The DNA here is from genome assembly GCA_005801205.1 of Gammaproteobacteria bacterium. GTDB lineage: Bacteria > Pseudomonadota > Gammaproteobacteria > Pseudomonadales > Cellvibrionaceae > Cellvibrio. The sequence goes on along the minus strand of SYDJ01000018.1, from coordinate 3,125 downwards.
AAGTTATTGCCTTTATTCACGTAACGGCCAACAAATTCGGTGAGTGAACTGCTGAGCAGCTTGTCTAATTTTGCTTCCAGTTGGTCTTTACTGTTGGTAGTGATTTCCACTTCAACACGGTCATCTGGCAAGACACGCAACATTTGCTCGGGGTCTAAGAATGCTTCACGACCATCGTCCAAAAGCACAAAACCAAAACGCTTAGTGGTGCTGCGCACTGTGCCTTGGGCGATATCTTTTTGAGCGACTAAATTGGTTTTTAATTGAGCTAATTGTTGCAGGGCAGAGTTATTGAGCATGAGGACAACTTAGTAGGAGAAATAATGGTGCGAATCATAGCAGTATTTATGCTGACCCAGAACAAAAGGCTGCGATTGAGTGCGAGGCTTTATCCTAGGCGGTAATTATCGAAATTGGGTGGCATCTATCAGCTATGATTGTAGTAATATCCTAAAAATATTTGATTAATTGATTGTTTTTACAGGTTTTATTGAATGGAAGTACTGAACCAACTCATGTTGTTTGGCGGCGCGCTGTTTATTATCAGCATCCTCGCCAGCACACTTTCACCGCGTATGGGCATGCCCATACTCTTGGTGTTTTTGATCATTGGGATGTTGGCGGGTGAAGATGGTTTTTTAGGCGTTCAATTTCAAAATGTGAAAGCCGCTTATTTCATGGGCACCTTGGCGCTCGCGGTGATTCTATTCGACGGTGGTTTGCGCACAGAGATTCATCTGTTTCGTGTGGGTTTACGGCCAGCGCTCTCGCTTGCCACTATAGGCGTGGTAATTACCGTTGGTGTTTGCGGTGCCTTAGCGGCGTGGATTCTGGGTTTATCTTGGGTGCACGGCCTCCTGTTAGGCGCGATTGTAGGGTCTACCGATGCCGCTGCAGTGTTCTCGGTATTGACTATGCAGGGGCTTGCGTTGAAATCCCGTGTGGGCGCAACCCTTGAAATTGAATCGGGTCTTAATGACCCAATGGCGGTTTTTCTCACCATCATGCTGGTTGAATTGATGATCACTAAAGAGCCTAACTTTAGTTGGCTGCTGTTAGGCGATTTTGCGTGGGAGATGGGTGCAGGTACAGCGGTGGGGTTGCTGGGTGGCCGAGTCTTGGCCTATGGGGTAGAGCGCTTGCAGCTCAGCCCCGGTTTGTATCCACTCTTGGCACTTTTTGGCGGCGTATTTATCTTTGGCTTGGCGGCGGTAATGCACGCCAGCGGTTTTCTAGCGGTTTACTTGGCGGGCTTAATGGTAGGCAATCGCGTGTCGCGTGGGCTTTTTAATATTCAGCGCTTTCACGATGGTATCGCCTGGCTCGCGCAAATCAGTTTGTTTTTAATGTTGGGTTTATTGGTGTCGCCGCACAAGCTGATGGAGTACGCCTCCAGCGCCTTATTGGTCGCAGTGGTATTGATGTTTGTCGCTCGGCCTTTGGCTGTGTGGTTATGTTTATTGCCCTTTCAATTTTCGTGGCAAGAAAAAACCTTTATTAGCTGGGTCGGCTTGCGAGGTGCTGTACCCATTGTGCTGGCCATGTTCCCGTGGTTGGCGGGTGTGCCTGAATGGAATTTCTTTTTTAATATCGCGTTCTTTATCGTACTCATATCGCTATTGGTGCAAGGTTGGACAGTGGGGCCTATGGCGCGCTGGCTGAACCTTAACGTGCCGACTAGTAGTTCGCGTGTGCAACGGGTTGAGTTGGGTTTGCCAGGGCAGGTTGGTCATGAATTTGTGGGTTATAAGTTGGCCGAAGGCAGCCCAGCATTGCGCCGTACGGTGGGGACTTTGCATTTGCCGAACAAAGTTCAGCTGCTCTGCCTGCTGCGCGATGGTAATCCAGTAAATTTACTACCAGAGCAAAAATTTTTAGCGGATGACCATGTCTTTTTGTTGAGTCTACCGGCTGAATTGGAGGCCCTCGATAAAATGCTGGTGGGCATGCAAGAGAATGAACGTCTATCGGCGCAGGCATTCTTTGGTGAGTTTGTACTTACCTCACGCGCTAGGTTGTCGGATCTGAGCATGGTGTATAACTTTCCTGTACCGCCGGAAATGGCAAACTGGAGTATTGCACGTTATATCTTTAGTAAATATCGCCATCCTGTAGTGGGTGATAGAGTAAGGCTTGGGCAGGTTGAGTTTGTAGTGCTTTCTATGAAAAATCAGCGGCTTATTAAGGTGAGTTTGAAACTGCATAAATAGCTGCTTTAACGCATAGCGGTAGACAAGCGTTAAAGAGGTAGCTGAGTGGTGTATTTAATCTGCTTTAACGAGAAGGTAGAGTGAATACTGCCCACGTTTGGCAGTTTGAGTAACGTTTTACGCAAAAGCTGTTCGTATTCTTCCACACTGTTTATCACTATCTGCAATACGTAATCTTTATCACCGCTAGTGGAATAGCACTCAACAATTTCAGGGATGGATTGCACAGCAGCTTCAAATGCACTTAAGGCCTCTTCATCGTGATTCTTGGCGGTTACAAAGGCATGCACACGTACGCCTAAATCGATTTTTTTGGCATCGAGGAGCGTTACCTTGCCACGGATCACACCTTCAGTTTCAAGGCGTTTTAAGCGTCGCCAGCAGGGCGTGTGGGATAGGCCAATGAGGTTGCCCAAATCGGCCATTGAGAAGTCTGCATTTTCCTGCAAGGCGCGTAGAATTTTGCGGTCGTACTCATCAAGTTCTACTTTGGAAACCATCAATAGCGCCCTCGTCATTGTCATTATTTCGCAAATTGTAGGATGTAAAATCTACTAACACAATAAAAATAGGAGAAATTCAGTTATTAGTGCTCTCGAGGAGTGCAAATATTGCACAAATTCAAGAGCTCTCTTGTTCTAATCGCTTACAAATGACCATGATCACCTTGCCAGTAACGGCTTGAGGTTGTGATTGGCGGCTTGGGCGTGTAACCTAACGCCTTTTTTAGCAGCACTTTTTTGTGCGCCTGTTGGCATTTATAAATGACCTAGGGCTCAGGGCGATCTGGCACCAAGGGTTACAATAATTTTGAGGAGCAATCCGTAATGAGAGTGATTTTGTTAGGCGCACCCGGTGCAGGTAAGGGTACCCAAGCGCAGCTGATTATGGAGAAGTTTGGTATTCCCCAAATTT
>SYDJ01000199.1 GCA_005801205.1 Gammaproteobacteria bacterium | reverse complement strand
CTGCTCCACCCCGCGTCCGTAACTCGGTTTTGCTTACGCCTAACCGAGGTCGCGCAGTATAGGGATCTACCCCTAGGCGGTCAAGTAAAACTTTACAACTCAATCACTTAGTTTACGCAGGGCAGCCTAGCAGCGCTACATGACAAGCAGATGGCAAACTCGCTCAAACCACACTATTTAAAAAACCACCCACACTGGGAGAACTCTTTACAGCACCGATTTCAACCAAGCGCCGGCTGATATCAAAGGTGGCCTGCGCCGATCTTGCCAATATGGCCGCGCGCTCTTGATTGCTGCGCGCCAAATCTGCTTGCTGCTTATCCAACTCACGGCGAATCTCTTTACGCAAAGCCTCTTCTTGCTCGGCTCGCTCTCTCGCCTCAAGCTTGCGCGCCTTAATCTCCTCTTCAGATTGAGCACCTTGCTGCTGAACCTCAGAGGTTTCTTTAGTCGCCAGCTCTATCCGCGCATCTGCCTCCATAGTGGCAGCCTGCGCAGCAACACGCCGATCTTGCGGCGATGGCTCGGCGGGAGCGCTCGCCGCCGCACGAATGATTTGGGCTTTGCGAAGGGTTGCTTCTGGGTCACCAGAGACTGGTGCCGTATCTATAGAAACTTCACCGCCAACGGCATAGTTAAGTCCGTCAGGCCCCTTCACAAATGAGTAGGTAGGGGAACCCGCATATTGACCACCTGCAGCGGCATGCGCCTGCTCATGGGAGCGCACCTCGCGGTCGCGCGCCACCAATTCAGCAATCACAGCCTTTTGTTCTAGCTGCTTTTGCTGCACAGCATCTTTAGGCTCAGCGCCTTTGCGCTCCTGCGGAGATACACGCTCGCGCTCAATATCATCATTGGGGCGATATTCAGGCTCGCGCCGATTTTGGCTGCGTGCAGAACCAGAGGATTGCTCCAACGCTTTTAAGCTAGAGCTTTTTAATTCGGCCGATTCCAACCCAACCGGCTGACGCCCAAGCGGCGCAAAGGGCGCGACCGTATTGGCACTGACAGATGGAATTGAGTTAATCACTTGAATCACCTTACCTTTTTGCTGAAAACACTGGGATTACAAAATACTTACATCGCTGCTTTAAGCCCACTAAGGCTTTGTCGTTAAGCCACTCACGCTTTAGCGTTGAGAAGAGTGCCTATGGTTTCATCTGCCGCTTTTACAATTTTGGCGGAGGCATCGAAAACCTGCGATTGCACCTTAATATTTACTAAAGATTCCACAATATCGTTTTGCGCAGGGTTGTCGCGCTGCGTTGTTCCCGCACTCACAATTTGCTGAGCCGACTTGGAAATCTCAGCCTGGCTGCGCTGCATGCCAATCAAGCCTTGGTTTACCGCTGAACCACTTGCTACTGAACCTATGTCCATTACTCATACCTCACAAAAGTGGTAGAAAGACTTTACACAGGTTAAGTTTACGCTCAGGGCTGACTAAAAAACAGGCGAACTTGCCGCTTTGCGGGCGATTTTAAGACAAGTTTGGATTAAGAATTAAAAAAATATAACCAGCAGTAGTTTATGGGCGCTTTTTGAACAATCCTAGCTCGGCCTGGCGCTCTGATATAAATTTCGCCTGCTCAAACAACCCTTTTGCGGTCAAGCGATTAGCTACAAGCAATCCTGCGCTGCGCAGGGCTTTACCGCTCCAAGTATTGCAGTTGCTGAATATACTGTAGTGATATTGCGATTGAAAAAAAGACCCCATGGCATCACCAAAGGCTGGCAATCGCATGAGCTGACCTTGCTCATCTTTCACTATGGACTGCCCCAAATACACCGTAAGTTGGCGCAAACCCTCATCGGTAACGGCAAGCGGTACTATGGTCTCAGGCGGTATTTCATCGAAGGGCTCATAGTCATAGGGCAGTAACTGTACCGCCGAATAACCGGAGGCGATTAAGGCTTTAGTCGCCGTACCCACCGATTTACTTTTACCCGTGAAATAATCGCCATCCCCCCACCCAATTCGCGCATAGGTCTGCCCAGCTAAATCTTTTGCTAACTGGGGGTTTTGCGTCACAACGGCTTTGGCATCTAATAAAATGCTGGTGTGAAAACCTTTATAAATAAAGTAGATAGTGTGCTTAGTCTTAGCCACAGGAATATCTTGCGTGCGCGGCATAGAAGCACAGCCCGCCAGCAAAAAACTCATCAAAACGATAATTTTTAAGAGAATGATTTTGGAACAGTATTTCATAAGGATTATAAAATTATTTTTTGGAGTTCAACGTCATCAAAATACGTGGCGACTATATGAGGCGATTGAACCGCCAAAAAAGGCACCACACCCAAACAAGGCACAGGCAAACGTGCACGCAAGCTATCGATATTTTCTTGCATTGCCGGCATATCGGCATCTACGCAATTAGCAACCCAGCCAGCAACCGGCACACCATCGCGCACAATCGCCTCAAAGGTTAAAAGCGCATGATTAATGCAACCCAAGCGAATGCCCACCACCATAATGACGGGCAATTGTAAATTTTTGGCGAGATCTGCCAAGGTTTCACGGGGATTAAGCGGCACACGCCAACCGCCCGCGCCTTCAAGCAAAGTGAAATCCGCCTGCGCTAAAACACCACGGCAAAAGCCAGACAAACGATCTACCGATAAGCTGCGCTTTTCCTGTTGGGCGGCGATGTGTGGCGCTATAGCGGCTTCCAAGGCATAAGGATTAATTTGATCGTAAAGCAGTGGCTGAGTGATGACAGATTGTAAAAGCAGCGCGTCCGCATTACGCAAGCCTTCGCTGGTTTTGTCACAACCCGCCGCAACGGGTTTTAAGGCCGCCGTCGTTAAACCTTTATTTTTTGCCGCAACCAACAAGCCAGCAGCCACCAAGGTTTTGCCAACATTGGTATCTGTACCTGTAATAAAAAATGCTTTCTTGGGCACTGCTTTTGAGATCATTGGGCTTTCACTTTCACGTAAAACACATCATAGGTGGCAGGCAATAGATTATTGCTGCGGAAATTTTCGTAAGCCTGCTTAAACGCCTGTATTTTTTTGCGACCGGTTAGACCTAAGGCGCGCCCGCGATTCGCATTTTGCGCACCCAACGCCTTTAAGCTGCGTGTTAAGTCAGACAAGTGCTCAAACGTCATTATTTCAGAAACTTGTTCAAATTCAATGACACGCAAATCATTAGCATCCAATTGATTTAAGAGATTGTCTCGTTCATGAAATTGGTTGACGTGCACATAATCATCCACCTGCCCCCATGCCGATTTTAATTCGTGCAAGGTTGCAGGCCCAAGCGTCGTAAAAATCATTTGCCCGCCCGGTTTTAAAACCCTCTGCAATTCTGCAAACAACAGCGATAAATTAGCGCACCACTGCAAAGCAAAATTGGAATAGATAAAATCGACTGATTGATTGGCAATAGGAAGTTGTTCGGCATCTGCACAAGCAAAACTCATTAAAACCGGCGCGAACTCCGGCACTTCTTCTGTGACACGCCGTAAATACATCCCTGTAGGCTCGTCGTCAGCATCCCTGCTGCCAACGGTCACAGAAGAAACACCGGAATTCGCGCTGCGAGACAGTGCCACTTCAGCACATGAAGCTTTAGCTTTCGCAAATCGCAACATGCCTTCTGCGATATCTACTCCCACAACTAATGCTTGTGGAAATGTCGATTGCAACTGCGGCGTAAAATAGCCTGTGCCGCACCCCAAATCCAAAACGACTTGCACAGATGGGTTTGGCTCTATTTTTTTTAGCAGCTGCTCACCCACCTTGCGCTGTAAATCAGCCACCGAATCATAAGTAGTAGCGGCGCGACTAAATGAATGTGCGACCTGCTTTTTATCCAATACGACTGTGCAAATAAAACCTTGAATTGCTTTCGCCACCAATTCCGGCTGACTCCAGTGCAATGCATGCGCCGCACCTGAAATAACCTGTACAGATTGCTTCGGGTTTAATTGCGCAAGCGCCTGCGCTGCTGCAAGAGAAACCAAAGCATCTTTTTCGGCTAGAAAATGTAAGCCAGGCTGAGTTAATTTCGCAAAAGCCTCACGGTTATCTAAAGCTGCCAACAACTCTAATGCCTGCAGCCAATTCGAATTAATTTTATCTGGCTCGGCCAGCGCGCGAACTTGCTTTAGCAGTGCGCGTTCATTGGTGTCGCCCTGCGCTAACAATCCACTGAATAACTTCAGCGTTGATTGCGGATCAGTTGCAAAATTTTTATTGAATTGACGGTTAACCACAAGCGGCATAGCCGTTTCGTAATCTCGGCTGGCAACAAATTTTGCATTGGCGGCAAGCGTAATAAGCTGCGATATTTTTTGTGGGTAACGCGCAGCAATTTGCACCGCAAGCATACCGCCAAGCGACCAACCTATAAGCACGCATTTTTCTGGCAGCTGCGCGGCAATCAATTGCACAACAGCATCCAGCGTAAACTCAGGAATAGATGCACTTTCACCAAAGCCCGGTAAATCCAACGCAATAATATTCGCGATATTTTGCAGCGCTGGAATTAACGGCTGCCACGATTGACTGGCACTGCCCCAGCCATGCAGCAACACAATTTCAGGTGATGAAGGCTGGCTTTGCAGACAAGGATAATAATGAGCGGCAAGCGCGTAACCGTGTTCACTCATGCCCACTATCGCCAAACTGAGTGCCGCCAAGAATATCGCTCAAGGCGTTTAGCAATTGATCCACTTGTGCAAGCGTGTGCTCTGCAGAAAAGGTAACGCGCAAGCGTGAACTTCCCGGTGCGACTGTGGGCGGGCGAATGGCGATAATTAAAATACCGCGCTCAGCTAATTGTTCTGCAATCATTAAGACGCGCGCCTCATCGCCAATAATAATCGGTTGAATCGGCGAAAAGGAATCGAGCAACTGCAAACCGAGCTGCTGTGCTCCAACACGAAATCGCGCAATTAATTCTTGTAAATGTTGGCGACGCCAATGTTCTTCTTGCAACAGGCGCAAGCTAACACGAGTTGCTGCAGCGACGGCCGGTGGCATAGCCGTGGTGTAAATATAAGAGCGTGAAAATTGAATAAGCGTTTCAATTAAATTTTCACTGCCCGCAATAAACGCACCGAAAGTACCGAAGGCTTTGCCGAGGGTGCCCATCAAAATCGGTACATCCTCTTGCGACAAACCAAAATGTTCTGCACTGCCGCCGCCCGTTTTACCTAAACAGCCAAAACCGTGAGCATCGTCCACCATCAACCACGCATTATTTTTTTGCGCAAGCGCTGCGAGTTCCGGTAGCGGCGCGCAATCACCATCCATGCTGAAGACACCATCGACAACAATTAATGTTCGCTCTGCGTGGGTTTTATCCAAACGGTTTTGTAAATTGGTTAAATCGTTGTGTAAAAAGCGTTGGAAGCGCGCACCACTTAATAAACCGGCATCCAACAAACTCGCGTGATTTAATCGGTCTTCAAAAATCGCATCGCCCTGCCCAACTAGCGCCGTAATTGCACCCATATTGGCCATGTAACCCGTGGAAAATAACAACGCACGTTCGCGACCCGTAAATACTGCAAGCTCTTCTTCTAAGGCGTGATGCTCACTGGAGTGGCCTGCAACCAAATGCGATGCCCCGCTACCCACACCAAAACTATTTGCCGCGTGTTGAAATGCAGCAATTACGTCTGGGTGATTAGCGAGACCTAAGTAATCATTACTGCAGAACGCGGTGTATGGTTTGCCATCGACAACCACTTGTGATGCTTGCGGCGATTCAAGCACGCGGCGCGAGCGATAGCGTTTCGCCGCGCGGCGTTCTGTGAGCGCAAAGGAGAGAACATTGTCGATAGCAAATTGGGGATTCACGCAAACACACACTTTAAATTAAAAATACGTGACCCAATTGAGCGATAAACTATTGCTATTGAATTCACCATTGTAGGCCACATTCGCATCTAACGAACGCCAATTCTGCCACTGCAAGCGCATAAATCCATTAGCGCTTTTGAGAAAATCGACACCCGCTGCCCAACCGTAATTTAATCCAAACTCGGTTGCAGAATGAGAATCGTAATCGCCATTACCAAAATAAGTAACATCGTAATCAAAGTTAACAATGGAACCCGCCAAGCTTGGGCCCGCAAATAAACTCAACGAATCTGCTAGCGGCAGATGACCAAAAGCATGCACACCAAAAGTAGCAATCATCCAACGATTACTGGTCACACTAGGGTCGTAGAAAAAACTTTCTTCGTCGTGAGTACCCGCCACAAATTCAAGCATGGTGCCGGGATCGATTGCGACATCCAAACTACCGTCAAGCGAAAAGTATTCATTGATTTGTTTACCCACCAATCCGCGAAAATCAAGATTGGGGGAAATGCAATCACCACCAGAAAAACTCGGCCGGTATTTAGTGCGACATGCTTCTGTTAAACCAACACCAACGCCACCGTATCCATCCGCCCAAAGCGCAGGGGCGATTAACAAGAACCATAAACCGACAAATAATTTTTTCATATGCAATTCCTAAGCAGTTGTTATTTTCAACATGATTAATACGAGGGTGGCGATTGTAGGAAACTCGCATTAATCAAAACTGAACAACCGTGCCTAGGATATTTGACGCGCTTGGATTATCTAGCAGCGTTATAAAACAAAGAATCCAATGTAGCCTCTTGCAATTGATGCACAATCGCTGCCTCTTGCTCGCTTTCATCTTCATGCACTTCGTAAGCTTCGGGCTTAATACCCAAACGCTTAAACAATTGCATATCTTTGTTAGCTTCTGGGTTGGGCGTGGTCAATAATTTTTCGCCGTAGAAAATAGAATTCGCGCCCGCTAAAAATGCCATAGCTTGGGTTTGCTCATTCATTTGCTCGCGACCGGCGGATAAACGCACGTGCGATTGCGGCATTAAAATTCTGGCGACAGCGATGGTGCGAATAAAATCGAAGGGATCTAAATCGGCTTCGTTTTCCAGCGGTGTGCCACCTACTTTTACCAGCATATTGATGGGCACAGATTCGGGATGCTCTGGCATATTGACTAATTGTTGCAACAAGCCAGCGCGATCCGTTTCATTCTCACCCATACCAACAATACCGCCGCAGCAGACTTTCATACCGGCTTTGCGCACATTGGCGAGAGTATCTAAACGGTCTTGATAGGTACGGGTGCTGATGACTTCGCCGTAAAACTCCGGGGCCGTGTCCAAGTTATGGTTGTAATAATCCAGGCCAGCGTCTTTTAATTGCTCGGCCTGGCCGTCTTTTAGCATACCTAGGGTGGCACAGGT
>SYDJ01000198.1 GCA_005801205.1 Gammaproteobacteria bacterium | reverse complement strand
TGAGCAAATTTGGGCATAACATCTTCCCACCCAAAGGCTCTATATAATAAAATGTGCAAAGGAGCAGAAGGAAGCCACTCTTCGCCTCTTATTACATGCGAAATATGCATTAAGTAATCGTCTACCACATTGGCCAAATGGTAAGTGGGCATGCCGTCGCCTTTCAGCAAAACTTGCATGTCTACGTGCGACCATTCAATTTCGATTTTGCCGCGCAACATATCGTCGATAACGCAAACGCCTTCCGCTGGGATTTTCATGCGGATCACGTAAGGCTCGCCTGCGGCTAAACGGCGCTGTACTTCATCTTCTGGAATCAGTAAACCACGGCCATCGTATTGCGGCGTTTCGCCTTTGGCGATTTGCTCGCGGCGCATGTCGTCCAGCTCTTCTGAAGTCGCAAAGCAATAAAAGGCGTGGCCTTTTTCAATCAACTCTTCGGCGTATTGGCGATACATGCCCATGCGCTCGCTTTGGCGATAAGGGCCGTGCGGGCCGCCAACGTCGGGGCCTTCGTCCCACTCCAAACCTAACCAGCGCAAACTGTCCAGAATCGCTTGTTCGGATTCGGGGGTGCTGCGGGTTTGGTCGGTATCTTCAATGCGCAATAGGAATTGGCCGCCGTGTTGGCGAGCAAAGCAGAGGTTGAAGAGCGCGATGTAAGCGGTGCCTACGTGCGGGTCGCCAGTGGGCGATGGGGCAATACGGGTGCGAACGGTCATGATGCGGCCTTTCTGAAAATGGATACGATAAAAAGGCGGGCATTATACGCGGTAAAGGCGGTGTATGTGCAGCGGTCTGCCGCTATTGCGCGAGCCAATTCATCCTTAAATAACGCAACACAACTCGAGGCTCATAAAGTTACCACCTATTAATAGACAGTAACTTTTGTACATATGTTTAAGCCGGTATGCCTATTCGACGACGCGACGCAATCAAGCCCAACAAACCCAAACCAATCAGAACCAAACCACTCGGCTCAGGCAGATTTGCTCCATTACCTAGCACAAACGTATCGTCAACCCAATTGATGCGCTCGCCACCGCCCAGCGCTGTCCAACTTGGGCCACCATTGGCCAAAATCAATAAAAAACGGCCTGCGGTGGGCGCAAATTCTAAATCGACTAAAGTTTCATCGTAAGTAAACATATTTTGTATCGCTACGGGTATGAGCGATGAATAATTATTCCCGATGGCGGTATCTGAAAGATAAACCGCATAATTGGTTACACCATAGGGCATCTGATCCGTTAACAATCTAACTTCTGAAAGGGTACGAGTAACGCCCATATCCGCTTGCAACCAAGCCGTGCCCCACCAACCAGAATTCCAATAACCACCGTTAAAAAAAGATTCCACCATGCCACTCTGATACTGGCTACTCGTGGTATAGCTAGCCGAAGGCAAATCTGCCGCAAACGGGTTAACAACATAAGCAGCTTGTGCAGAAGTAGCTGCCAGCAACGTGATTGAAAATAGTGCTGCGAGCGATTTAATCATATTCATAAGAAGTTCCTTACAATGAATGGAAACATTTCAAAAAAACAAGCCTGCCAAAAACGAATTCGCCACACTCAACTTGATGTGAAAATTACGGCATTCGCTGTACGAGCACAATCCCGCGAACACGGGGTATCTTTCGCTATGAATTTTGGTAAAGTCACTGATTACTCTTTACAACCAGAAAGGAAGCACAATGCTTTCAGTGTATAAAAGGCCGGCTTATGCCCAACTACTCTTACTGCTAATCAGTTTGGTGTTGGGAAGTATTGCTATCTGGTTTTTTATGCAGCAGCCTTGGCTGGGTGTAACGTTGGATGTTATTGACGAAGAAATTCGTATTGTTCGTGTAGATGATGCACTGTCAACTCAAGTGCCAACTGGAGTGCAGCTGCAAAAAATTGTTTCAGCAAAAGGCGAGTCATTTCAGTTAATTCCCACCGACTTATCCATGGAGTCTGATTTTTGCGATACCTATACCGAGCTTGCTGATTTTTTTGCGCGACAAACAGTTATTTCCAATCTACTCAAGGAAGAAAAAATCGTCTTACTATGGATTGATAAACATGGTAAAGAAGGCAAAGCAGTCATCGCAATAAACCAGCGAACACTTGCAGATTTACCTATCGTTTTTCTATTTCAAATATTTGTTGCCACTGCTGGCTTTTTACTTTCAACATGGATTTTTTTACTGCGCCCAAGCGATTTAGGTGCCCGGTTATTTATGCTGGCAGGGTTAATGTACCCCATCACGGTGCTCACGAATGCCATACCTGGCAATCGTGAATTAGCAATATCCGGTGATGTATTTCGCCTGCTGTCATCCATTAATCACGCCAGTGGCATTATGTGTGGCTGCGCGCTGATTGCATTGTTTTTATCTTATCCCTGCAAACTTGTTCGTACTCGAACGCTATTTTTGCTGCCTCTATTTTATGGCGTGTGGGCAATATGCGATGTCTTTTGGTGGATGCCAAATCAAATTTGGGGCAGCCGAATTCCAACCATGCTACAAATGCTCTCCATTATTTTACTCTCTGTTGTGCAGTGGCGAAAAACCCAAGGCCAGCCGCTAGAACGCGCCGCACTGCGCTGGTTTATTTTGGCAGGGGTCGTCGGTAGTATTTTATTTATCATCTATGTTTTTCGATTCAACTTACCCGATTTCATTCCAATACCACCCAGAGGAATTCTTGTTGTTGAATTTTTGTTAATGTGGATTGGTATTGCCATGGGCTTAAGGCGATATCACTTATACGATTTAGACGAGTGGAGCTATCGCGGTTTATTGTGGGTGGCGGGCGCAACAGCCATTCTGGTATTTGATGCGCTCTTGGCGTACCTAGGGGCAACGCAGGTTGCCTCGCTCAGTTTGAGCCTACTCATCAGCGGCTGGCTCTATTTTCCTTTTCGCCAATGGCTGTGGCAGAAAATTGTGCGCAGACCAACCACGAATTACGAAAACCTACTGCCAGAACTTTCTATTATTGCATTTACAGTTTCTTCATCAGAACAACAAGCTCGTTGGGAATCATTATTGCGCAAGCTATTTGATCCCTTAGAAATTAAAATAAGTACTACCACCGAAAGTGGCGGGCACCTACATGAAGAAGGCTTAGCCTTACAAGTTCCAGCCTGCGAAAAACTGCCCAGTTTTTTAATGCGCTACGCTGGCCGTGGCTCGCGTTTGTTTTCGTCTCGCGATGCTGAATTAGTCACATCATTAAGCGATCTGCTTGCCAACGTGATGAGCGGGCGCTCAAGTTACGAACAAGGCGTGGAAGAAGAACGCATGCGTATTGGGCGCGATTTACACGACAATATTGGCGCGCGTTTATTAAAGTTGATTCATCAATTACGCGGCACACCGAGCGTTGAAGTTGCCCGCGATGCCATGAAAGATTTACGCACGTCCATTGCAGCCTTGGATGCGCAACCCGTTCCACTCGCTAATGCACTGGCCGATTGGCGTGCAGAAGCTGACGGGCGCTGTGAAGCAGCAGGCTGCAAGTTGCACTGGAGTCAATCTGCATATTTACCTGCGCAAGAATTAATACCGCGCAATAAAGCATCACTTGAATCTGTTATGCGCGAGATGATTACTAACGCATTAAAACATGCAGCAGCTAAAAATATTAAAGCCGTTATCGAAACAGAAAATAATACCCTGCACATCACCATTGAAAATGATGGTCAGATTGCCGAGCTAAGCACATGGAAAGACGGCTACGGCCTGCGCAACCTGCGCGGACGAATCACGGAGCTAGGCGGCAACCTTAATATTTCTGCAAGCAGCCAATCAGTTCAAATGCAAATACGAGTTCCCCTATGATGAAAATTGCATTAATTCTTGAAGATATGCCAGAGTCACAGGAAATGCTGCGCGAAGTGGCGCAAACAGCATTCCCCAATATTAAAGTCTATTGCGTGGCCGATATTGCAAGCGGCATGGATATGCTTAATCGCTACCATTTTGATTTAGCGTTAATTGATTTGTCATTGCCGGATGGCAGCGGGACAACCGTGGTGCAAGCCTTAAGCACACGCTTTCCGCACTGTATGATTGTGGTTGCTACTTTATTTGATGATGATGATCATTTGTTCCCCGCGCTGCGTGCTGGTGCGCAAGGTTATTTATTAAAAGATGAAGCACCGGAAGAATTGGTTAAACAATTACGCGGTATCAATGAAGGGCACCCTCCACTTTCACCTTCAATAGCGCGCCGCTTATTGAGCCACTTTCGCGTAGCGCCTGAAAAGCAACAAACGAAAGAAGAAATCCAACTCACACAGCGTGAACGTGAGGTGCTCAGCGCACTGGCACGCGGCATCACGATTGCAAACATTGGTGATGAATTAGGAATATCGCGTTATACGGTGGGTGATCACGTCAAGAATATTTATCGCAAGCTGAATATTACATCGCGCGCCGAAGCCGCATTACAAGCTAAAAATATGGGATTGCTTCTATAGCGTGATACTTTTTTATATCATACATTTTTAGTGGGTATGGCATAGAACCTCAAGATAATGAAAATTAATGGCGACAGAGTTTTAAACGTAGGCTGGTGCTGAGCGCAGCGATGCCCAACATGACCAACCCGCAGCCATAACCATAAATCAAAAGCACGAAGTTTTTTTAAATTTGCATGTAACCATTTATGCAGGATACGGCTCAAGAAATGTTGGGCATCGCTGCGCTCAGCACCAACCTACGCGCTAAACCTGAAAACACCCCCACCCATCATTCCTACCACCCAATGGTTTTGCAACCATTTCAAGCTTGTGCTCAAACGCCGTTATGTCTTCATAGCTGGGCAACATATTTACCGTCACAGTGACATCCCACGGCAACTCGGAAACTGTGCCGCTTTTTTTGGCTTTCACTTGCAAACCGAGATTATAAAAACGGCTGCCAAATTCTTGCACGGCATCACTATTGGGCAATACCACGGTGAAATCAATATCGCGTGGTTGCGACAAATCATCGCCGTCTTCTTGCATACCACGGAGTACATTGCCGTTTTCGTCATCGGGGAAGTGAACTAGCTTCATAAAACATCCTAAGGGGGGATCTAGGCGCCTATTATGCATTCTTACGGTTAAGTTGCCTTGCATTAGCTTTAAGCCTACACTTGTACAACAATCATGTACAACAGCCATGTGTAAAAAGTTGGGGCGATTATGCAAACCGTCAATATCAGCGATTTTAGAAGCAACTTGCTTAAATACTTGGAACTCGCCAACTCGGGCGAGCCAATATCAGTAACCTCAAATGGCAAATTGCTGGCAACCGTAAACCCACCCGTTAACCGCAAAGAACTCGCACGCGAGCAACTAAATGCACTCGCTGCCAAGGTAAAACTGGGGGATGTGATTAGCCCGACAGGCGGCGAATGGGATGCGATGAAATGATTTTAATGGATACCTGCACCATTATTTGGGATGCACTAGAGCCTGCAAAGTTAAGTGAAGCAGCGCTAAACGCCATTAATAGGGCGGACGAACATAACGCCTTAATCATTGCAGATATTTCGCTGTGGGAAATTGCTATGCTGATAAAAAAAGGGCGTATCGAAATAGAAACAACAGCTGCCAATTTTATTAATTTATACCTTCAAAGTAGAAATATTGTCGTGCGAACTATTTCACCTGAAATTGCAGAGCTATCGGTTAACCTCGGCGCGGAAATCAATAGCGACCCCGCTGACCGCATTATTGCCGCCACATCCATTATTCATAACGCCCAACTGGTCACTGCAGACCAAAACCTTAGGAACAGCAACTTACTTGACACCCTTTGGTGAGAAATATTTTTTCGCTTCAACGCTGATATTTCAAACAAGAACACTAACCCACTTTTCCTACAGGCAGAATATTGTTATGAGCTGGATCATCACCAAATTTTTTATTACCGCCGCCGTTATTGTGCTTATTTCTGAAGTAGCAAAACGCAGCGACAAGCTCGGCGGTTTTATCGCTGCCTTACCGCTCGTTACCTTTCTGGCGTTGACTTGGCTCTATGTTGAAAAACAATCGCCAGAGAAAATTGCCAATCATGCGTGGTACACCTTTTGGTATGTAGTGCCCACGCTACCGATGTTTTTAGCATTCCCTTGGCTATTAACGCGCATTGGTTTTTGGCCGACGCTTGCGGCATCGGTTGTTATCACTGTCGTTTGCTTTGGGCTGTTTGCGATGTTTGTGAAGCGCTTTGGTATTGAGTTACTGTAAATTTTTTCTAACGCCTAAAAAAAATCATTCAAGCGAAATCTGGTTATAACTTAATGCTCGCGAGATTTTCGATTGGTCGCCAACTTTTTCCACAGGCACACAATATTAGCCTCTGAATATCCGTTTATAGCCAATAGGGTTTAACGCTAAGTTCAGCGGCAGATTTTAAGTTGTTTATTTTGACTTGATGGGTTTTCCGCTTTTCTCAAGCAAGATAAGCATTTCTTTCGCTACCAATGCAGCAGATGGCAGGAACATGGTCGAGACAATACGATCATCAATAATTACATCTCGTTTATCGGCAATGCTGTCTTTATTGATTGTTATTGCACCATTTTTACGAAGCTGGTCTTCAACAAGAAATGGCAGTAACGTACCCTGCTTAGCCCAATCCTTCTCCCGCTCTGTAGAATTTGGAAAACCAGCCACTCGCTTTCCCTGAACCAAAAATTTGCCATTTTTAAGTTTTACATTGGTAAAAGCGCCAGCACCATGCCCACTACTCCCTATTAGCCCACCGCGCTCATAAATATTTGCCATAATATCAAGTAGCTTTTGATTCGAAGCCACATCAAAGACATTCCCGTAACCCCCGCCGACGAACACTGCTGAGTACTCACTTGGATTCACCTGTTTAGGCATTAAGGAGTTGTTGGCTTTACCCAAGAAACCCTCATATTTGATTGTGTAGCTGCTAATCCCCAAAGGCTCCCTCATAAACGGCACGGAGCCACCCAGCGGAGAAACAAAGTCCACGTCGTAACCATGCGAAACAAATACATGGTATGGCGGTGCGTACTCCCAGAGATCGTTTCTGGCGTCGTGCTTCTCCGGATCCCCCATATCTGCCATGTTAGAAGCAACAATTAAAATCTTTTTAGTATCACCTGCAGCGGCAGGCAGAACAAAACCTATAAGGAAAAGCCCAAACACCGCAATTAAATTTTTCATATTCACTCCATTAGCTTAACTTTTGCATCTAATTAGGCTTAACGACAAGGTAAGCGACCTAGTCCGCACTTTAGCTGTGCACTCAAGGTTAGAAACATTTTGTCGCTATTTGGATTCAGGCGTATCAACGTTTATTATTGAGCAACAAACACCGGCGCAAAGCCGCCGCCTTGGGTTCTAAAGTTTGTGGTTTGGCCTTGGTATAAACGCGCGGCGAGCAATTGAATCTCGCCGTTATAAACGTAAGCGCGAATATCCATTTTTAATGCGGTTTGTTCTTTGTCTACCAAAATTCCGCGCTCGCTGGGCAGTACGATTTGTTGTGCAACATAATCGCCTTGTAAAATTTCATCCCACACGCGTTTGGTGAGTTTGTCACCGCGATAAGCGGCGCGGCTGCCAAAGCCAGATGCGGGCTTAAAAAATAGTTGCTTGCGTGTCACCCATAAATTTTCTGCATTGGCTGCGGTAACCGCTTGAGTTTTTGGAATTGCAGCAGTCAGGATTTCAATATCTTTTTTACTTGCACCTAATTTTTCTAGCTGTTCTCCATTACCCAAAATAACCAGATTACGCTTATTGGCATAAAGCGCGTAGTGATGCGGATTCGGCGTGAGCACCACAGAACCCGCTTCATAAGCCTTGCGCAATACCGCGAGCGATTCACCCGCCAACGAAAAATCTGTGAGGCGGTTGTACACCAAGTCAATTACCTCTCCTTTTTCTTGACCTTGCCCCTGATACTGCAGCTCATTATTTATAAACAGCAACTCGCTAGGGTCAGCAATTATCGCGTTAATGCCATTGCGCTCAAATAGCCGTTGCGCCATGTTAAATTCGGGGTAGAGAAATTGTTGCGTGGGGTTTTCATCCACAATGGCAATGCGCGTGAGTGGTTTATCGCCGCGTTGCAATTGCCATTCGCGCAAAAACATGGCGACGAATTCGTGATCGAACTGCGTTTTCAGGGGCGACATTAAGGTTCCCGCTGCGCGACAACATTCAGTTTGTGCACTCACCAAAGCGGCATTTAAAAACGCACCACCGGCATTCGTATTAATTTCAATAATTTGCGGGCCTTGCTCACTCAAATGAAAATCGTAACCCATAAACACACCGGCGGTACCGGGGTTATAACTCGCTATGGCAGGCGCTCGCGCCAAAACATCTTGCGCGTACGCGGGCAAACTTACCACACGTTCAACTGCATGAATAATATCGCGCATTTGCTGCAATTGGGCAGGAGATATAAAAACGGTGGTATTAGAGAATAATTGTGGATGAGTGGCCAATACATCTTGATTGATATCATCGGCGCTCAAAATATGGTTAAGCTGTTCACGATTTAATGTTGTGCAAAAGCAATCGTGATTTAATCGCTCAGCAGGGCTCGCGCAATCGGCATTACAACCTGAAGGTTTATCGTGACTCATGAGTATTAACCTTTGCAGTGCGCGGTAATCCAATAGAGAGAACTGCAGCTAGCGCAATAAAAAACGCCGACACCCATAAACAGGCAATGAGCCCCAATGTTTGGTAAACCCACCCCGATAGCAGTGTTCCTATTAATCGCCCCAATGCGTTGGCCATGTAATAAAAACCTACATCCAACGAGGCGCCATCTTCTTTGGCATAACTCACAATCAAATAGCTGTGTAGCGATGAGTTAATGGCAAATACGAGCCCAAATACACATAACCCCGTAATCAATATTAGTGCTGTTGGTAAATTCATTGACATTGCAACAGCAATTGCGGCAGTCACAAGCGCCAAGATTAATGCCCAGCCAAAAGCGCTGCGACCGTCGGGAACTTTTCCGCTGGCGTTACCGGTTATGAGTGGCGCTAGGGATTGAACGATACCGTAGCCAATTACCCAAAGCGCTAGAAACCCACCTACCCACCAAAAGCTCCAACCCAGTTGACTGCTTAAAAAAACCGGCAGCGCAACCACAAACCAAATATCGCGCGCGCCGAATAAAAATAAACGCGCTGCGGATAAAATATTAACCCCACGGCTTTTAGAAAAAACCTCTGAAAACTTGGGTTTATTTTTGGCTTTGCCTAAATCCTGCTGCAATAAAAACAAACTCGCCAACCAAATAACGCTCAGTACAGCGGCCATCGCCAACACCGAACCTTTAAAGCCAATTAATGCCAGCAGTGCACCGCCCAGAAAAAAGCCCACGCCTTTAAGCGCATTTTTTGAACCTGTGAGTAAGGCAACCCATTTAAACAATTGCCCTTGCTGATTCGCAGACACCAAGCCCTTAATGGAACTTTTCGCACTCATTTTATTGAGGTCTTTTGCGATACCCGACAAAGCTTGCGCGCTCATCACCAAGGGCACGCTTAGCCACTGGGTTGGTACGGCGAGCATTAACAGAGCAATAACCTGCATTACCAACCCGATATTCATGGTGCGATTCAAACCAATACGCGCCCCCAAATAACCGCCCAATAAATTGGTGATAACACCAAATATTTCATAGAACAAAAACAAGGCGGCAATTTGCAGTGGGCTGTAACCTAATTGATGAAAATGCAGCACCACCAACATGCGCAGCGCACCATCGGTTAGCGTAAATGCCCAATAATTGCCGGTAACTATGGCGTATTGGCGAATGGCAGCAGGATGGCTCATATTATTTACAGAGTACTCCGTAGGTTGGTGCTGAGCGCAGCGATGCCCAACACTCATCACCATTAAAAAATAATCTCAATTGGCCAACCCAACCAACTTGGCCAACTCCGCCGTGCGGTTCGCATAACCCCACTCGTTGTCGTACCACGCATAAATTTTCACTTGGGTTTTGTTAGTCACCATTGTTGAGAGCGCATCCACAACCGATGAACGTGGGTCGCCGCAATAATCATTGGAAACCAGCGGCAACTCTTCGTAGCCCAAAATATTTTTCAACTCATTTTCGCTGGCGGCTTTTAAAAGTGCATTCACTTCTTCTACCGTGGTATCGCGTTCAACTTCAAATACGCAATCCGTTAGCGATGCATTTGCCAGCGGCACACGTACCGCATGGCCATTTAAACGCCCGCGCAATTCAGGGAAAATTTCTGCAATCGCGGTTGCCGAACCCGTTGTAGTAGGGATTAAATTTGAGCCAGAAGAACGCGCACGGCGCAAATCTTTATGAGGCTGATCCAAAATACTTTGGGTATTGGTTAAATTGTGAATGGTGGTAATGGAACCATGACGAATGCCGAGTTTTTCGTGAATGACTTTTACGATGGGCGCAAGGCAATTGGTTGTGCATGACGCTGCGGTGACTATGCGATGCTCCGCAGGGTTAAACAAATGCTGATTCACCCCCATCACAATATTTAAGGCGCCCGCCTCTTTTACCGGCGCGCTCACCACCACACGCTTTACACCTTGCACTAGATAAGCTTGCAAGAGCGCAACTGTTTTCATTTTGCCACTGCACTCCAGCACCACATCGCAGCCAGACCAATCGGTATCGGCAATCGCTTTGTTGGTGGTAACTTTAATGCTGTGATTGTTAATAACAAGACAATCGCCTTCTGCACTGACCGTGTGAGGCCAAGTCCCTTGAATGGAATCGAACTTTAAAAGATGCGCATAAGTAGCCGCATCGCCTGCCGGATCATTAATCTGCACAAACTCAAACTCCGGCCACAAATAAGAAGCGCGCAAGGCCAAACGCCCAATGCGACCAAAACCATTAATACCGACTTTAATTTTTTTCATTTTCTGTTCTCTTAAAAATTAATTCTTAACAACAGCGATTGGGGCGATCTTGCATTGCACACAAGCGCTGGTGATTTTCATTAAGCCATTCTTTATTAGCGTCCAGCATGGCGTGCATCATGTGAATCACCCACTCGGGCAAGTCGGGGTGCAAGCGGTAATAAACCCACTGCCCTTGGCGGCGATCGGCCAAAACACCCGATTCACGCAAGAGTGCAAGATGGCGGGAAATTTTGGGTTGAACTTCATCGAGTGCGCAGGTGAGCTCGCACACGCACAACTCCTTTTCACGGGCGACCAACAACGCAATACGCGAACGCGTAGCATCGGACAGGGTTTTACAGATCAAATCTGGGGTGAACATCTGCATGAGGCTTGCTTCAACAATATATGGAAAAATGAATATATGCTTTTTCATATATATAAACAAGCGCACCAACAACTGATTTTCCGTTGACGGGCTTTTGATCGGCTTTTATTTGCTCACCTCAATTCCTCAGCTAGGCTTATGGATATTCAGACGAATAATCTCTTTATCTTCACTAGGATGCCCCCATGCAAACCACTCAAATTCACCTTAAATCCTTGGATAACCTTGCCCAATTAAGTTCACTCACGCCATTTAAACCCGATTTAATTGTGGTGTTTGGTGCCGTCAACTACTTTGAATCACCCCAACTCGCAAGCGCCTTGGCCGAGCTAGCCCCTGCGTCAGCCGTAATAGGCTGCTCAACGGCAGGTGAAATTGCGGTTGACCGCGTTTACGACCAAAGCTGCATTGTCAGCGCTGTAAAATTTGCGAATACACAGGTTCAAGCAGTGACTACCGAGATCACCGGCATGGCAGATTCCTTTGACGCCGGCGCACGCTTAGGGCAAGCCTTAGAAAAAGCTAACCTCACCGGCGTGCTCATACTGGGAACAGGCGTGGCGATTAACGGCAGCGCCTTAGTTGCAGGCTTAGAATCCAGCCTACCCGCAGGCGTTAGCATTTCCGGCGGCCTAGCGGCTGATGCCGGCGCATTCAAACAAACATGGACGCTTGGCCCAGCGGGCAGCAGCGATAAACATATTGTGGCCGTTGGCTTTTATGGCGATAAGGTTCAACTGAGCTACGGTACTTTTGCGGGCTGGGAACCCTTTGGCCCCGCACGTAAAGTCACCCGTTGCGATGGCAACGTACTCTATGAATTGGATGGCTCCAGCGCGCTTGAAGTCTACAAACGCTACTTAGGCGATTACGCCAAAGATTTGCCCGGCTCAGGCTTACTCTTTCCGTTTGCCATGCTAGATAGCGAACACCAAAAGCACGGTATTTTCCGCACCATTTTAGCGATTGATGAAGCAGAAGGGTCGCTCACACTGGCGGGCGACATTGACCCTAATGGCTATTTGGAATTAATGCATTCCAGCACCGACAAACTCATCAACGGGGCAGAAACAGCAGCGAAAACGGCTCAAAAAAATCACTCCGGCGCCAGCGATAACGCGCTAGCCATTTTGGTGAGCTGTATTGGGCGCAAATTGGTTATGGGCGACAGAATCGACGAGGAAGTAGAAGCCGTCGCAGATACCCTTGGCAAAAACACCACCATCACCGGCTACTACTCCAATGGCGAAATTGCAGGAACAGAGTTTCACTCTGAGTGCCGCCTGCACAACCAGACCATGACCATTACATGGATTAGCGAAAACCAATGAGTGTGCTCTAAGGATGCATCCAACGCTTGCACGACAACTAAGGCGGCTGTGCGGAATTGAATCCGACACCGAATTAGCACAGCGCATAACGAGCTTTCAGGCGCTAGACCTAGCGCCTGAATTACGCTCGTTAGTGGATGGTATGAGCGAGCTGTTCACGCGCGTGAATGCTACTTACGATCAAAATGATCGTGACCTTGAATTACGCTCTCGGAGCCTTGAGCAAAGCTCAACCGAGCTGAATGCCATCAACAAGCAAATGCGTGACGATATCGCCAGCCGCAACCGCGTTTTGCAATCTGTGCGTGATGCCGCCGATAAATTATTAGATCGCAGCGATGCCGTTGCCGCCATTCCAAATGCAGACGATTTAGAGGGGCTATCTGCCCTGCTACCCATTTTAATTGAGCAGCAAGAACAACGCAGGTTGGAGTTATTTCATCAACGCTTTGCGATGGACCAACACGCCATCGTCAGCATTACCGATACGCGCGGCATCATCCACTATGTTAACGATAAATTCTGCAACATTAGTGAATACCAGCACGATGAGCTAATTGGGCAATCGCACAACATCATTAAATCCGGCAAGCACAGCTCGCAATTCTTTCACGAACTCTGGTCTACCATCAGCCAAGGCAAAGTATGGCATGGAGAAATCTGCAACAAATCACGCAACGGCAGGCTGTATTGGGTAGATAGCACTATTGTGCCTTTTTTAGACGAGACAGGAACACCCTATCAATACATTAGTATTCGCACCGACATTACAGAACGCAAACGCATGGCAGAAAAAATTACTGCCAGTGAACGGCAATACCGCAACTTAATTGAAAGCGTCCGCGAAGTTATTTTCCAAATGGATGACGAAGGGCACCTAATGTTCCTGAACCCTGCCTGGGAAGATATAACTCACTTCAAAATACAAGAAACAATTGGCAGAAGCTTTTTAGATTTTGTCCACCATGACGACATAGACCAAGCCGTTACCATCTTTAAAAAACTATGTGACTGCGACATCACCACCTACAAAGGCGAGCTTCGTTTTTACGATAAACGCGGGCAGTTTCGCTGGATTGAATTAACCATTCAAAGTGAAGTGGATGAAGCCACAAATAAATTATGCTTTACAGGTACGCTCAACGATATCACCGAGCGCCGTCGTATTGCGCAACTGCAATCGGAATTTGTGTCTGTCGTGAGTCACGAATTGCGCACGCCCATCACCTCTATTCGCGGCGCACTGGCCATACTTGAAAGCGGTAAAACAGGTGCAATGGCCGATGCACATTTAAAACTGGTGCAAATAGCCCATAAAAACAGCCAGCGGCTCATCACACTCGTAAATGATATTTTGGATATGGAAAAACTCATGGCAGGCAAAATGAGTTTGAATATGTCTACCATCAATTTAACCGCATTGGTTGAGCTAGCCATAGAAGCCAACACCTCCTACGCGCACACCTGCAACACCAAGCTAGCGCTTTGCGAAAGCCCCGCAGACGCCATGGTTGTTGCAGACCCCGATCGGCTTATGCAGGTGTTAAACAATTTAATCTCAAACGCCGCAAAATTTTCGCCGCCCGATCGCGCTGTAGAAATCTCAATTACGCTTGAATCGAATCGCACAAAAGTCTCTGTTCGTGATTACGGCTCAGGCATTCCTGTTGAGTTTCGCTCACGCATTTTTAGCGCATTCGCACAAGCCGATAGCTCCGATACCCGCAAACAAGGCGGCACCGGGCTAGGCTTAAAAATCAGCAAAACCCTTATCGAAAAAATGAACGGCGAAATTGATTTTGAGAGTGAGGTAGGCGTGGGCACGTGTTTTTGGTTTAGTTTGCCGTTGGCACAGAGCTAACATACTTCACCCCCTCCCGGCCTCCCCCTTCAAAAAGGGGAGGAGATTAGAACGAGCTTCGCACAAGGGTTGTCGCACTGGGAGTCAGCCCCTCCCCTTTTTGAAGGGGGAGACCGGGACGACTGCATGGATGCAGGAGGTAGAGTAACGCAGGACGCAGTTACCGAGGGGGTGCCGTTATAAGTACCCCTACAAAACACTGCCCTATTTTCATCGCACAGTTTCTGGGACAATAGTCACCCGTTTTCCGCCACGCAGCAGCCTCCGCTTATGAACACCAACGCCATCAACCTTTTCGATCACCCACGCTATTGGGCAGAGTGCTACGGGCCTGCGCCTTTCCTGCCTATGAGTCGCGCTGAAATGGATAAGTTGGGCTGGGATAGCTGCGACATTATTATCGTGTGTGGCGATGCTTATGTAGATCACCCCAGTTTCGGTATGGCTGTGATTGGGCGATTTTTGGAGTCACAAGGTTTCCGCGTTGGGATAATCGCGCAGCCCGATTGGAAAAGCGCAGAACCCTTTAAAGCGCTCGGTAAACCCAACCTATTTTTTGGTGTAAGCGCGGGCAACATGGATTCCATGATT
>SYDJ01000197.1 GCA_005801205.1 Gammaproteobacteria bacterium | reverse complement strand
GCGAGGTTGTGTGGAATGTACAAACGCCACTTTGAACCTACTGGCATTAATTGCAGGGCTTCAGTCCAGCCAGCGATTACGCCGCCGACGGGGAAGTCGATTGGCTCGCCGCGATTAACCGAGCTATCAAATACGGTGCCGTCAATCAAGGTGCCGTGGTAGTGAGTTTTTACGCGTGATTGAGCGGTAGGTTTTGGGCCTGTGCCGGTCACTAATATTTCGTATTGCAGGCCAGATTCGGTCACTGTAATGCCATCTTTCTTAGCGTTATCCGCTAAAAATGTTTCGCCGACTTTAGACTGGGCTTTGGCTTGCTGTTCTTGCTTCGCTTGCATGCGGGTGCCGATAGTGCGGAAGGCTTCTTCCAGCTCTGGGCGCGCTACTTGGCTGTCTTTACCGGCCAAGGCATCAATTACGCCTTGAGCAACGGCTTCAGCATCAACGCCATCAAAAGGGTTAGAGGCTAATTGCTCGCCCATTTGGCGGCCAACGCCGTAGCTGGCGCGCAGTTCGATTGTGTTGTAGTTGTTTGACATGAGTGCTCTCTTTCTTTAAGGATGGTGATTCATAAATGGGCCGCGATTCTACCAGCTAGTCGTTTGCTTTTGGTGGTTCTATTTCTTCTGCTGCTTCACTAGGGTCTGTATGCACACCGGGAGCGAGGTTATTCACGTCGTGAATAAATATCCCCCAAAACGCAATAAACAGTGCTGCCACCAATGGGCCAATCACAAAGCCGTTAATGCCGAAGAGGGCGATGCCGCCGAGGGTGGAGAGCAGCACTATATAATCCGGCAATTTGGTATCGCGGCCTACCAGAATGGGGCGCAATACATTGTCCAACATGCCGATAATACCTGCGCCAATCCCTGTGAGTATCAAGGCTGAGGTGACTTCGCCAATGGCGGTGAGGTAGAGCGCTATGGGCACCCATACTAAGGCCGAACCTACCGCTGGAATTAGCGATGCAAAGGCCATGACCACGCCCCAGAGAATCGCACCGTGAATATCCAGCGCCCAGAGGGTGATGCCGCCAATAGTGCCTTGCAGTATGGCGATGACTACGTTGCCTTTAATGGTGGCGCGAGTGACTTCGGCAAAGAGTGAGAACAGCATACGTTCACGCACATCGCCCAAGGGTAAGGCGCGAATCATTAAATCGACTAAGTAGCTGCCATCGCGCAGCATAAAAAAGGTGATGTAGAGCATGAGTACTACACTCATTAAAAACTCAAAGGCGTTTTGGCCGATGGAAATCGTGTGGCCAGCGATGAATTTTCCGCTCGACATGGCGGCGTTAAGCGCATCCTCCTTGAGGTTGCTCATGTCTATGCCGAGCCGAGCCAGCAGATTGTTGAGCGCTGGGAAGGCGGTGCGCATGGATTCTATGTACTGCGCGGGGTTGATTTCGCCCGAGAGCAGTTTGTTGTAGACCATAACCCCTTCATTGACCACAGAGCTGATTACAAACACGACGGGCAAAATCACAATCACAATGCAAATAAGCAGAGTTGCCAATGCAGTGAGGTTTTTGTGGTTTGGCCAGCGTTTGAGCAGCCGTTGTTGCAGTGGCGCGAAAATAACTGCAATGGCACAGGCCCAAAAAATAGTGCCAAAAAAGGGTTTAATCAGCAGGGCAAAGCCAATGCTTACGGCGAATAAAAACAGTAGAAAAGTACGGGTTTCCAGTTTTTCTTGCATCAAAAGAATCCTTGCGGGGAACAGGTAGGCGTGACTATACGGTAGCGTTCTTCAGCTGTCATCACGCCCCTGTGCTAGGCTATCTCATGAAGTGAGCGTTTATTGTTCGGGTATGGGGTTTTAATGACATTGGTTGCCTTGGGGCGGGTTTTAGTTCTGGTGTTGAGTTGCTTTGCTTTTGCAGTGCAGGCGGAGCCGCGTCGCTATGTTGTGGATATTCAGCTTCCGCAAAACCAGCAGGAGGAGTATTACATTCAATTACTGCGTTTAATTTTAAATGCCAGCAAAGCCCCCGACGAAGTGATTGAATTTCGCTTCGCCAATAATCCACTCTCGCAAGCGCGTTGGGTGGCTGCCGTGGTACAGGATAAAAACAATAACGTGCTTTGGACTATGACCAGTAGAGAGCGCGAGCAAAGTATGCGCGCTATTCGCGTGCCCTTACTTAAAGGATTAATGGGTTATCGGTTATTAGTTATTCGCAAAAGCGATGAAGCTAAGTTTGCTAAGATCAATACTAAACAGGAGTTGTTGGCCTTGAGCGCCGGGCAAGGTATGCATTGGCCCGATACAGACATTTTGCGCGCTAACCAATTTAACGTCATCGAGGCGATGGCGAAAGAAAATTTATACAAGATGCTAGCCGCCAAGCGTTTTGATTTTTTCCCGCGCGGCGCTACCGAAGTGAATTTAGAAGCTGATTTAATCCGCTCGCAAAACTTAATAGTTGAACCGCACTTGATACTGCATTACCCCGCTGCCTTGTATTTTTTTGTGAATAAGAAAAACACGGAGCTAGCGCAGCGCTTGGAAAAAGGTTGGGCGATTATTCTTAAAAACGGCGAGTTTGATGCATTATTTTTGAGTACTGAACGTGTTAAATCTGCGTTAGAGATTCTAAAACAGCCTAATAGAAAAATCATTGAGCTTGAGAACCCTTTGTTGCCCAGTGGTACACCGCTTAATATACCGGAGTATTGGGTGAAGCCTTCTGCTTTACCTTAACTGTTTCCGTTTGTATGTATGACTGGAAATAGAATGTTTACCACCAACCCCTGTGGCACTGCATTGCTAAAGCTGACTTGGGCGTGATGTAGCTCAGCAATGCGCGCAACAATCGAAAGCCCTAAACCGCTACCCATACGGTCTGCTGGGCGCTCTCTAAAGAAACGTTTGCCCAGCGATTGCAATTGCTGTTCTGAAACGCCTGGGCCTTGATCTGTTAGCGTGAAAATAATGTTGTCGGCTGTTTGCTCGGCGGCAAGATTTATCGTGCCGCCTTCCGGTGAATAGCGGCAAGCATTTTCGATAAGGTTGCGCAGCATAACGCTCAATAAATCCGGGTAGGCATTGAGTTGTGTGTTGAATAGCGATTTTTCTAGATAAATGTGTACGCCGCTTTGTTGTTGCGGGCTGAGAGCATTTATCACTTCTTGAGCAATATCGCCCAGCACACAAATTTCTGGCTCGCCCAGTGCACGCGGGTCAAGCCGCGCCAGCGTTAGCAGTTGTTCAATTAAGCGAATACTGCGATCCACACCGCGCACAATTTTAATTAAGAAGTTTTGTACGCTGTAAATATCTTTTGAATACAAACCGTTTTGCGCATTGAGCTTCATGGCGGCCAAAGGTGTGCGCAACTCATGGGCTATATCGCCTAAAAAACGGCGCTCGCGCTCTACATCTTGCGAGACTTGTTCCATTAATAAATTGACGGCTTGCCCCAAGGGGATTAATTCTTTTGGGGTTTTTTCTAAGACTAAGGGTTCTAGCTTGTCGATATTGCGCTCGCGTATTTGCTGCGATAAATCAATCAGCGGTTGCAAGCCTTTAGTTACTACCGCAATAACGCCCAACGCCAAAAAAATCATGCCCGCGAGTGGGCCAGCTAAAGAGCTGTAAGTGAGCTTGTCGATAATTTCTTGGCGGATATCGGCACGTTCGGCCGTTACTATCCAATAGCCATTGCTCGGCAAATGTTGGGTGAATATATGCCAGTTAAACTTGCCGATTTTTTTAATGGAATAGCCATTTTTAAAATCGGCAATGGCATAGAGCGGGGCGCTGGGCGATTTCACTAAGAGATTGGTGTTTTTATCCCAAATCTGAATAGCAAATTTGTACTCGTATTTATGGCCGCTATCGCTACGCATACTAGCGTCGTCGTGCACTTCATTCTCGCTGTAGCTTTGGGTGGCGGCGAGTAGCGCGTTGTTAATATGGTCAAAATCAATTTCATCCGTTGGGCGATTGAGAAAGCCTTGTAATATGCGACTGGATTGGGCGAGCTGCGCATCGTAAAGTTCGCCCACTTCTACAAAGGCTTGATAGCGATTAAAGAAAAAAATCACCGCAAAGCTGAGCAATAAGGTGCCGAGTAAACCCGCTAATAAAAAGCGCCGAATAGACATTAGGCTTGGCTCTCATTACATGTGTTAATGGTGTAACCTATTGATTGTATAACCCACACCGCGCACGGTGCGAATTAAATCCACAGGGATTTTTTTGCGAATATGGTGAATGTGTACTTCCAGTGCGTTGCTGTCTACATCATCTAACCAACCGTAGAGACTTTGTTCGAGTTGTTCGCGGCTAAGTACGCGCCCAGTATTTTCGAGCAGCTTAATTAGCACCATATATTCTCGACGCGCTAACACTATGGGTTGGTTGTCGTAGCTGACGGTTTGGTTTTCGGGATTAATGCAGAGCTTGCCGTAATTAATAAAGGGAATGGCGCGGCCAGCAGCGCGGCGGCTGAGTGCGCGCAAGCGAGCGAGGAGTTCATCTAAATCAAAGGGCTTTAATAAATAATCGTCCGCACCTGCATCTAGCCCTGTTACTTTATCGGTGAGTGAGTCGCGTGCGGTGAGCAGTAAAACCGGCACCTCAAACTTTTCAGTGCGCAATTTTTTTAAGACTTCAAAACCATCCATACCGGGCAAACCAATATCCAAAATAATGATTTCAAAATGTTCGCGGCGTAAAGATTTCAACGCGCTTTCGCCATCTTTCACCCAATCGACCACGTAGCTGTGGGGCATTAGCGCATCTTGCAGCGCTTCGCCGAGCATCAAGTCATCTTCTACTAAGAGTAAACGCATAATTTTTCCTAAAGCGGTTTAGCGCCCTTCCAATAATTTATTTTAAGAGCCAAAAGGGCACGCCTTGTTCAGCTAAAAACTGTTCTGCTTCTTTACCTTTTAACAATGCAAAGGTAGCGAGCATGCCTGCTTGAATACAATTGGAACCGGCAACGGTAACAGAGCGCGGGGCATCCATTATTGGCCAGCCGGTAAAAGGGTTGAGTATGTGGCCATAGCGTTGATTGTTGGCGATTAAAAATCGGCGTGAATCGCCGCTGGTGGCGAGTGCGCCGGCAGAAATTTCTAAGATTTTTTCGGCTTGCTTGTTAATGTGTGCATTGCTATCCAGTGATTCAATACCTACTTGCCAGGCTGCACCATTTTTTCGTGCGCCGGTTACGGCAAGGTCGCCGCCAAAATTAACCAGAATCGGTGCGTTTGTTTGCGCGCTTAATAGCCGCAAAACACTATCCACCGCGTATTCTTTGCCTATGCCGCCAAAATCAATTTCCATTCCGGCAGGCATTTGTAACGACGAGTTTTCGCCGAGATTTTTTTGCCCATTCGCCTTTTTCCAGCTGACTTTTTTCCAGCTGACTTTGTGCCATCCAACAAACGGCAAGAGTGCATTTACACTGTCTTCGCTAGGTAATTTATCGGAGCCATCAAATGTCCATGCGCGTCTTAAACAGCCAGAGGTAATATCAAAATAACCATCGCTGAGTTGATAACATTGATCGGCGAAATCGAGCAAATGTGCTGTTTCGCTATCGACGTTAATGACAGCGCCGTTGGCGTGATTAATTTTCCAGAGCAGATTGTCTTTTTGGTAGCGACTAAATTTTTGTTGAATGCGCAGTGTTTCTTGTTGTGCAATTTGCGTAAGCTTTTGCGCGAGTTCTTGTTCGCTGGTATCGATAATAATGTCGCAAGTGCTCGCCATGGCTGCGTAGCTGCCGACCCAATGATCCTTATGGGGTCGCAATTGAATGTCAGGCATAGGTTTAAAACTCAAACGAGTAGCCCACCAGCACTGTCATTGCGGTTAAATCTGGCGAAAGATCCAAACCTTTTAGCGCAGTCATCGACGCTGGCGCACCTGCGTTTGAGGTTTGCTGGTATTGCTCCACACGAATATTAAATTCGGTGTTGCGGCCAAGTTCTATGCCGTATTTCAAACCAAAGGTCGTGCCGGTAAATTCACCTAAACGCGAATCTGCCGAGGCGTAATCCAGTGCGCTTGCTGCGCCGCTGCTGTTCACACCATTATCTAAAGCTACACCTTTGTTTAAGTAGAGGTGATAAAAATCTGCAGCCGTTTGGCTGTACCAACGCACATGGGGTTCCAAATACATGTTGCCGCCAAACTCATAACGGTAGCGGAAATCGAGTGTGTGCGAATCTATACCCCAGTCATCGGTGTAATAACGGTAAGACACATCAATCACATCTTCCGTTAAATGAATTTTGTTGCCCCAGTACAGGCTTTGACGCGAACGGCTATCGGGGCGGCTGTCGTACAAATACCATTTACTGTTTAGATCTGGGCCGCTGGTGGCTGGGTTGGTCGATAAGCTTCCATCAGTATTCAGAACCGATAACACTTTATAAGGATCGCTGTGATAACCGCTTGAAGTTCCCACCGACAAATTCAATTGTGTTAGCCAGTGGCGATTCATGACTTGTGTGACGCCCAGCAACAGATCGCTCACAGTTTTATTTTCGCTACCGCCATCTTTGTGGTCTGGGTTGGGGCCCACTTTTAAGCTGGTGAGCGGGTCGGGGATACCGCCTACAGCATCAATAATGTCGGTTTCAACATTGACACCAAACGAGAGCGTGGTGTTTTTGTTGTTGAAATCACGCGCGATGGCAGCGCTAAGTGCGGCTGAAGTGAAGTCATATTCTCTGGAAATATTGCCGCCAACACTGACACGATTGCGCTCGCCCCACGGCTGCTCCCAGCTAATCGCAACCGCAGCGCGCGTATCTTTAAATTCGGTATCCAGGGGTGTTTCACCCTTTGGCGCGGTGTAGCTGCCATTGCCGGATGGGCCGGTAAAGGTTTGTGCTTCATTCGCGGCAATAGCGCCATTAGGCGATGCACCGGTCAGCGAATCCAGGGTTAATTTCAGCCCCAACATGCGGTCGCCGCCCATGTCTTTGCGCAGCGCGACTATGGGTTCTACAGCGGTTACGCGGCTGTCAGATTCGGAGTAAACCGCCAAGGCGGAATCTACCAGCCAAGGCGTTTTTTCTTCGGCATGTGCTGCACCCGCGAGCAAGCTGCTGCTCGCGGCGGCCAGCGCTAAGCGCACTGAATTGGGTTTGTTGATTAGTTGCATCCGCAGCCACCTCCACCAAAACCTCGGCCACCGGCAGAAGCTTCTTTACTGAAATAAGTATGATCGTCGATGGCAGATTCCAGCGGGTAGCTGTTGGGCTGCATGGATTTTTTGGCCATTAAATCGCGTTCCCAGGGTTTTACCCCGAGGCTTGAGCAGCCGCTTAATAGGCTTATGCCTACCAAAAGCGCGCAACATTTGAGTGTAATCGACATAAGAAATGGACTCGTGTGATTTAAAAATTGAAGAGTTAAATAATTGAATAAAACACGTGAACTTAGTGTGCAGCTTCATCGAGTAGGGTTTGAATTTCCTGCTCGTATTGGCTGCGTTTTTCGTGGTGGTAACCAATATGCTTAATGCGCGGTTTGCCATCGCGACCTATGATGTAGGCGCTGGGCATGCCAGCCACTTTGAATTCAGTAGCCAATTTGCCAGCGGGGTCGAACACAATCTTAAAGTTGGGTGAAAACTCGGAGAGGAATGCATCGGCGAGTTGTTTCTCTTGGTCTACATTTACCGCAATAATCACCAGCCCCTCTTTGCCTTTGGCGGCTTGCAGTTCTTTCATCCACGGGACGGATTGGCGGCACGGGCCGCGCCAAGACGCCCAGAACTCGCTGTAGACGACCTTGCCCTTGTACGCGGCAAGGTTGAGGTCATCGGCAAATCCCAAAGGGCTGATGGCGATAAGAGTAAGAACGAGAGTGTGGAGCAAACGCTTGAGCATGGGTGAATCCTCATCAAGAGTGCAGCCAAAAAAACTGCACGGTCATAGTTTAGGCCGCTAAACGTTAAGGCTTCCTTAAATCGCCTAAAAAAAGCGCTTAAAAAAAGTCGGCAAGTGGCTCGTTAGAAGTGAAACCTAGTAGGGTGCTTTTTGCACGTAGTGGGCGCTGGTTAGATTTGCGGTAGCTTACTATGGAGTAAGTTTTGGGAGCAAAGGTATCAGCCCCTGTTTGTGGCGAGTTGCTTGATGTTGAGTGAGGGTATTCAGTTTTTAATGCGTGCCTTTTTCCTCAGGGTTACTGCAGCTTTTGGCGGTATTACAGCCTCCGCAGCCGCCGCAACTACCGGTAGATTTTTTACCAAAAGGTAGCCATTGGCGGGTTAGATAAACCACCGCACCTAGAACGATTAAACCTACGATAATTTCTTGCCACATAGATTTCTCCTAAAAGCGAACAGCCAAAGCACCCCCACCCGGCCTCCCCCTTCACAAAGGGGAGGAGATTATTACGAACCTTGCACAAAACTTATCGCACTGGGAGTTAGCCCCTCCCCTTTTTCAAGGGGGAGGCTGGGAGGGGGTGCCTTTTAGTGATTAGTACAGTTTTAAACCAACCAGCTCGCAATAGTGTAAGTCGCCCAAGCCGCAAAATAGGCGAGTGCGAAAAGGTAGAGGGTAAACCAGACGGTCGCTTTTGCCGAGTTGGTTTCGCGTTTAACCACGGCGATGGTGGATATACATTGCGGCGCATAAACAAACCACGCCAAGTAGGCCAGTGCGACCGGCAGGTTCCACTCTTGGCCGAGGGCGGTGCCCAAGGCGGCATCCACATTGTCGCCACCTACGGCGTACACAGTGGCGAGGGCGCTTACGGCCACTTCGCGGGCGGCCATGGCGGGAATCAGGGCGATGCACATTTGCCAGCTAAAGCCGAGCGGGGCGAAGAGGTATTGCATCAGCGCACCTAATTGACCGGCAAAGCTGTATTCAATCGCAGGGCGGGTAGCATCAGCAGGCGCGCCGGGGAAGGTGACTAACACCCAGAGAATAATCGAGAGGGCGAGAATAATGGTGCCCACTCTGCGCAAGAAAATCCACACACGCTCTTTCAAACCCATCAACAAATGGTACGCCATTGGCCAGCGGTAGCTGGGTAATTCCAATAGCAGTGGGTAGTGCTCGCGGGTTTGGTTGCGGCGCATAATCAAGGCGACAATCGCGGCGCTTACAACGCCAGCAAAGTAAAGCGCAAACAGGGTTAGCCCTTGCAGGTTGAAGATGCCCCACACCGTTTGCTCAGGGATAAAGGCTGCAATAATTAAGGCATACACCGGCAAACGCGCCGAGCAGGTCATAAGCGGCGCAATCATAATGGTGATAAAACGCTCGCGCGGATCGGATATGGAGCGGGTAGACATAATTCCCGGTACAGCACAGGCGAAGCTGGAAAGGAGTGGGATAAACGAGCGGCCAGAAATCCCTAAGCCACGCATAGGGCGATCTAGCAAGAAGGCGGCGCGGGTGAGGTAGCCGGTGTCTTCCAATACCAAAATAAAGAAAAACAGAATAACAATTTGCGGCAAAAACACGATTACCGAGCCTAAGCCGGCGATTAAACCCTGCACGATAAAATCTTTGAGTATGCCGTCTGGCATGCCGGTGCTGACAGCATCGCCCAAGAAGGTAAAGCCAGCATCAATCAGGTCTACTACGGGCGATGCCCAGGCAAACACGGCCTGAAATACCACCATCAAAATCGTAAAAAGCACCACCAAGCCTAATACTGGGTGCATCACCACCGAATCCAAACGCTCTTGCCAGCGGGGCAAATCGACCGGCTGTACCACATGCTCTTGCATGATGTTTTCGATCTGGTGGTAAAGCGCCTCAATCGAATCGTCGCGGCTTAGCTCATCAATTTGGTTGAGCGATAGAGTTTGTGTGTCGTCTGCGAGTGGATTTTTCGCGTGATTAACCGCAAATTCTGCTAGCACCTTGCGCAACTCATCGGTGCCGTGGCGATTAACGGCGACTGTCTCGATTACCGGCATACCGATTTCGCGGGCGAGGCCAGCAGTGTTGATCGTAATTCCGCGTGAGCGCGCTGCATCCATTTGGTTGAGCGCCAAAATCATAGGGCGATTGAGGGTTTTTAGCTCCATCACCAAGCGCAAACCTAAGCGCAAATTGGTGGCGTCGATAACGGCGATTAATACATCGGGCTTGGTTTCACCGGCAATTTTGCCGAGGATAATATCGCGCGCTACCTGCTCATCGGGGGAGGTGACAAACAAGCTGTAGGTGCCGGGTAAATCGAGGAGCTCAGCGGGTTCGGCTAAATCGCTAATAGGGCCAGAACGACGTTCAACCGTCACGCCGGGGTAGTTGGCGACTTTGGCGCGTGCGCCTGTTAAACGGTTGAAAAGCGAGGTTTTACCGCAGTTGGGGTTGCCAATTAAAGCAAAGCGAATGGACATTAATGGCTTCCTGAAATCAATTCCACACGGATTTTTGCGGCTTCAGCGCGGCGCAGGGCGAACTTAGTGCCGTTGACTTGCACCGCGAGTGGGTCGCTGCCCAAGAGGCCAAAGCCAATAATTTTAAGCGGCGCACCGGGTAGAAAGCCCAGTTCCTTAAGGCGCAAGGTGACGCATTCATCTTGGCTGCCAAACAGCGCTTGCGGTTGCAAATCGACAATACGTACTTGCGCGCCCTTGCGGCATTCATCTAGGCGCAAAGACACAGTCTTGGCCGGTATGGCAGATGCTATGGCGATGTTAGGTACAACGGCAGAATTCATGGTAATGATCTCTAAATGCAAATGAGAGTGATTACTATGTAGGTTAACCTATTTGCCCCGCGCCCGCAAACCAAAAGCTCGTTATTTGAACAATTATTAGGGTTTGTTTGATGTAGGTAGACTTTACTGCACAAGATATAGCGGCAACGAATTGGCTTGTTTATGCGTGGGGATCTTGAAGGGAGCGCCGCCCAGTGTAGCGAGACGGCGCTTGTGAGGGGCTAGAAGTTTTTCATAGCGTCCTTTTGTGCCTTAGCTAAGGCTTGGTCGAATTTGCTTTTACGCGAAAGTTTTTTGCAGGCTTTGGATTCGGGTTGTACACACGCGTGATCATCGGAAATTTCTTCTACAATACGAAAGCCTTCGAGCGATCCGATCCAGTCAGTTGGTGCTGCCCCGAACTTTGCAGAGGGTGGCCAATGCCACGTACCGCCCCGAACTAACCGCTTGGTGCAATCGCCTTCATAACAATCTTGCGTGAACTCCAGGATGTTTCCAATCATGTCATATAAGCCAAATGCATTGGGCTTGTAGAGTCCCACCACACTGGCGTAGCCGGATTTGTCGTTGCAGGGTACAACGCCTACGTGGTCTTTTGATTCAAGGCCATCGTAATCACGTTTGATGGCGGCTTCTGCCGCTTGGTCAGCAATGTTCGCATAGGTGCAAGCTTGTGCGGCATCATCGCCCCAGTAATAGGTTGTGGTTGTACCTGCTCTAGCGGCGTATTCCCACTCGGCATCCCTAGGAAGGCGATAGTGTTTGCCGGTTTCCTTGCTCAACCATTGCACATAAGATTGAGCTGCATCCCAACCAATGCATGCAACAGGCTCATATTGGCTTACTAAATGATTGCGTTTCTCCCAAGTTGCAGGGATTTCTTCAAACCATTTTTTGCTGTTCATGTGCTGGCATTTGGTGGGCGTGGGGTAATTAGTCGCCGCAACAAATTTTTCAAACTCAGCGACTGTGACTTCGTATTTACCCATCCTGAAGGCTTTTATATCGAAAGTTTTTGGCGTTTTGGTTGCATTTGATTCTGTGTTCATAGTGACCTGACCACCCGGAATATTAACCATAGTGGGTTCAATAAATTTGTCAGAGGCGAAAGTAAAGCAGCTTTGGCTCGCCAAGAATAAAATCAAAGTGATACGTGGAAATGTCATGGATTAATCCTTAATGAATAGATGGGATAAAACAAGGAGTGATACCGGAAGTGCGGCATGGCGGGGAGTTTGAGCAAGTGGGGCGAGGGAAATCCTATCGTTTTTCTATTTTTTGCAACCGTATAGAAAAACTATAGAGTTTTTAGAGGGGCTATCTGCGAGTTGTGTCCGTGCCTGTGTGAAAAATCGGTGTAAACTGCCGGCTTCTAACAAGCCGATATTGCCTCGCACGTGAACTATTACTTTAATCATTTTATTTTTGACAGCCAGACTCTGGTGTTGACCAAGGCAGGGCGGCCTATTGCTATTCGCCTCAATGAATCCAGATTGCTGGCATTTTTTTTGGCGAATCCTGAACAAGTATTTAGTAAAGATGCCATTTTAGAAAATGTGTGGGCAGGAAAGGTCGTATCTGAACAAGCCGTGTTTCAGGCGATTAGTAATTTACGTACTCTGTTTGGCGATGATGCGATAAAAACCTTTCCAAAAAAGGGCTATCAATGGCAAATTCCGTTGCAACCCAATTCAACACACGTTGTTGCGCTTGAAGAGCCTCCAGTTCAACAGCCGAGCACACGCCATTATCGGCTTTGGTCACTCGCTGCACTTATTATTGTTGGCTGCTTTTTTGGACTCTATTTTTTACTTGCATCGCCCCCAACATCTGCCCAAAAGTCGGTTGCGATTATTATTCAACCTTTCATGCTAGATGTTAATAACACTGGGAATAAAGATATTGCTCAGCAGGTGCAGGATGCTGCCTTTGAGCAAATCAATCATCAAGCTGAGTTGGTTGCGCATTTACCTCCTTCTACTGGCGATTCACAAAAAGTCTACAGCACCCAACAAGTTGTTGCCGCACCGGCACATTTTTTTAATGTGTATCAAAAGTCGATTAATGCCCGTTTGTTAGTAACAGCTAAGGTCAGGCAGCAGGGCGACACTTTGTACCTCTCATTTATATTGCAAGGGCGAGAGAGCCAGTGGGCTGGTTATTTAAGTGGTAAAAACCCAGCGGAATTAGCGGCTATTTTTGCAGCTCTGCTCGGTAAAACGGCCCCCATAAAAGTACTCTGGGAAGCGAAAGATCGGCGCTTAGTAAATGCACAATTACAATTGCTGCACAGTGAGAACCCAGATGATGCCCCTATTCATTATCAATTGATCGACAATTTATTAGTTTTGGGCGATTTGCATAATGCGAACGTGCAAGCTGAAGAGCTGGCGCAACAAGCGCGAAAAAGCAAGAATCTTCCTTATCAATCGCTTGCCGTAATGTCGCAGGTCAGTGCCAGATTTGATTCCGTGGAGCCGGAAAAAAATCTTGCGCTCTTGCAGCAAGCTGTTGTTCTTGCAGAGGAATTCAATGACCCTGTTTTGCTGAGCCGGGTATTAGAGCACGGCAACTATATGTACTACCGCCAACATGATTTTGCGGCCTTAGAGGCAAACTTGGTGCGTGCTCTTGGCCTGGCTGAAACGGCTAAAGCGCCTGAGCAGCAATTGCAGGTGCTGTATGCGCTAACTATTTTTAGTTATAAATTTAAACGTGTCGATAAAAGAGATATCTATTTGGCGCGCGCTAAAAGTATTTTGGATGAATATCAATTCCCCGGCGAAAGCTATGCTTTTTTGGAACATATTGCGGGTATGTATAGTGATGATCAAATTCAAAAAGAAGCTTTTTATCGCCAAGCACTCAATCGGTTTAAACCCGAGCAAGAGGCTTGGGTAAAAGAGCGTGCGCAAAAAGATTTAGTTAACCTCTATATTGATCAAGCGAGGTGGGCAGATGCCTTTGCAGTATTTGCAGCCGAGACTAATTTTTCCGGCGCAGAATTATTTCTGCAGGCCAAAATTCATTTTAGACAGAAAAATTTTGCTTTAGCATTAACGCAAGCAGAGGCTGCATTCAAACGTGCGAATTTAGAGGGTGAATATCTCGCCGCACTTGAAACGGCACTCTTGCTCGCGCAGTTGTATCAGCAACTAGTGCAGCCGGATTTACAAAAAAATGCGCTGGACTATATCAACAAAAATGCTTCACCTTCGTGGAAGAAAGATAGACAAGATATTTTATTGGCATTAGCTAGTGCCCCAACCTGAGTTGAATTGAAAACGTTGCGCTTACGCAACTAATCGGCTTGTCGGCAGTCTCTTTCACAGGTTTTATCTTCACTGACGTTCTTAATTACAGGAGCTTTTATGCAGTATAACAATCGCCCAGTGAGCGCCATGGGTGCCTTTGCCAAGTGGGTTGTGGTCATAGTGGCAGTAGGTGCAATTGGGGCTGTAGGCTACTTTTTAATAGGCGATGAAGTTGGCAAACCGCCCAAGCTGCATGATTTGCCCAACCCTGTGCCGCTGCAACAAACAACCAGCGTGCAGCAGACGCAGCCCCTAGAAAAACCGGTGTACGATGAGCCTGTGCCAGACCCCATTCCGCAGCCACTGCCCGATATTAATCAGAGCGATGCCACTGTACTCGCCGCCTTAAAAGCCTTGAATGTAAATGGCTTGGTGGAAATGATTATCCCGCAGGATATTTTGCGTAAATTTGTACGCGCGGTAGATGTGTTGGAAGAGGGCAAAATCGTTCAAGATTATCGCCCCATAGCCTCACCCCAAGGCGCATTCGTGGCTGATGCCTTTAATGTAAAAGTGTCTGGCGGTGAGTTGGGCGAGCAGCAAGAGGTGGAGCAATTCCGCCTTAGCCCCAAAAACTATTTGCGCTACACCCTCTTCGTGCAAGTGCTTTCTGGCTTGGAGAGCGATGCAGCCGTAACGCTCTACAAGCGCTATTACCCCTTGCTGAACCGCGCTCACCAAGAATTGGGCAGTGGCAAAGGCAACTTTCACTCGGTGCTTATTCGCGCTATCGATAAAGTGCTGAGCGCCCCCGATGCCAATGGCGATTTACTGTTAATTCACCCCAAGGTGTACTACGAATTTGCCGACCCCGCCTTAGAAAAATTGCCTGACGTGCACAAATTAATGCTGCGCATGGGGCCCGATAACGCCGAAAAAGTAAAAGCCACCTTGCGCAATGCGCGTGCGAAGCTGTTGCGTAAGTAGCTATTGCGAAACTAAAGAGGCTGGCATGGGTGAAATGCTAAATCTGGATGTTACTCTTCTTTGCTGAGTCTTTTATAAAGCATTCTCTGTGTAGAAGGCTGTAATCGGCTAGCTAATATACTCATATTCAGCGTGTGGTTATGAAGGTTATGAAATAACCCAGACCCTTTAAGCACCTATTTGACAACGTTGTCTGTGGCGGTTAATCTAATACGGAGTTAGCTAGTTGCTTGCCTGTTGTGAGTCAATCCTTTTATGGGTGCCGCAAGGTGTCAACCTTGTTAAAGGCTGCGGCCAATTATTAAAAGAGTTAAAAAAGTTGGCACCAGTCCGCTGATCCTTAAGGGTATAAATTTTACGGTTGTAATGAGGTCATCATGGGAAAAATGCCAAATCTTGGTTCCAAACCGCTTTTTATCGGTGTTGATGGCGGCGGCACAAAATGCCGCGCCAGTGTCTATTCCGCCGACAATCAGGTGTTAGGCACAGGTGTGGGCGGCCCAGCCAACCCATTTCACGGTGAAGCACAGGCGAAAGTATCTATTGTTCAATCGGTAGATATGGCTTTAGCCAACGCTGGCTTGCCCAGCTCAGTCATCGGCGACTTAATTGCCGGTGTGGGTTTGGCAGGCGTAAATTTGCCTAGCTTGTTTGAGGCGATGAACACGTGGCATCACCCATTTAAAAAAATGTATCTCACCACAGATTTACATATCGCCTGTTTGGGCGCACATACTCGCGATGAAGGTGCAGTAATGATTGCGGGCACGGGCTCTTGTGGTTATTCCTTTGTAAATGGTAAAGCCACTATTGTAGGCGCGCATGGTTTCCCTTTTGGCGATAAATGCAGCGGTGCTTGGATTGGTTTAGAGGCGGTGAAAGCAGTGTTGCTAGCGTCCGATGAGCTTGGCCCGCAAACATGTTTGAACGATTTAATTGGTGCTCACCTGCAAGCGAAAGGTGTGATGATTGTGGATAAAATGGGCGCAGCAAAATCCAGTGATTATGCGCAGCTCGCACGCTTTGTGTTAGAAGCCGCCGAACAAAAAGATGAAGTTGCAATAAAGATTATGCGCGAAGGTGCAGATTATATGAGCGCCGTTGCTGAAAAGTTATGGGCGACTGGCCCAAGCCGTATGTCGTTAATTGGTGGTTTGTCTGGCCCTTTAACATCTTGGTTAAAACCGAGCGTTGCAGCGAGTTTATCTAATCCGATTAGCCAGCCGGAATTTGGGGCAGTTTATTTTGCTAGGCAGCAACATGTATTAGCCAACACCTAAAACGTAATAATTTTTAACGTTTTATTCATGCTTGTTTATAAAAGTAATAACAACAAGCTCGTTTTTGCGAACGCCATGAGGTCATTGTCATGAATGCAAGTGCTGAAAATACGCAGCCCAATATCAACTCAAGCACTAGTACATTAATTCCTATGATCATTATAGGAACTTTGTTTTTTGTGTTTGGTTTTGTGACTTGGCTCAATGGTTCACTAATTCCTTTTTTAAAAATTGTTTGTGAGCTTAATGAGTTTCAAGCGCTGCTTGTCACCTTTGCGTTTTATATTGCCTATACCTTTATGGCCTTGCCTGCGTCTTTAGTGCTTGGAAAAATTGGTTTTAAAAATGGCATGGTGGTTGGTCTGGGTATAATGGCCTTGGGGGCTTTACTTTTTATTCCTGCCGCAAAATCTTCAACTTATGCACTCTTTTTAACCGCGCTTTTTGTACTGGGCTCGGGGTTAACACTTTTGCAAACTGCCTCTAATCCTTACATTGTGTGTATTGGCCCGCATGAAAGTGCGGCCATGCGCATCAGTATTATGGGCTTAATTGATAAATCGGCCGGCGTTCTGGTTCCGCTGTTATTTACCGCGTGGATTCTAACGGGTATGGATCAATTTTCTGCCGATGCGCTTGCCGCTCTAGATGCTAATGCGCGTGCTGAACGCCTAGCTGAATTGTCATCCCGCTTGGTAATGCCCTATCTGATCATGGCGGTTGTATTAATTGCGCTTATGGCCTTTGTATATTTTTCACCGCTGGCAGAATTGAATCTCAACGATGAAAAAACCGAATCAGAAAAAAATGCTCTAGGGGTGTTACAGTTTCCGCAATTAATTCTCGGCACCATTGCCTTATTTTTATATGTGGGAGTGGAAGTCATAGCGGGCGATACTATTGGTTTGTACGGTCGCAATCTCGGTGTAGAAAACTTTGGTGCGCTTACTTCCTACACCATGGGCTTTATGGTGGTGGGCTATTTGATCGGTGTTAGCTGCATTCCAAAATACCTATCGCAAGCCAAGGCTTTAATGCTGAGCGCTGTTTCTGGTTTGGTATTTGTGGCTGGGGTTTTATTTTCGTCTGCAACAGACTCAAGTATTTCGCACGTTTTATTAGGTTGGGCTGGCGTGCCTGTTGTGCCCAACAGTGTATTTTTTCTCGCGCTCTTAGGTTTTGCTAATGCATTGGTATGGCCTGCTATTTGGCCACTGGCGCTACAAGGCTTGGGGAAATATACCAGCACGGGTTCTGCTTTATTAATTATGGCGATTGCGGGCGGCGCACTTTTACCTTTGGTCTATGGCCAAGTAGCCCA
Organism: Gammaproteobacteria bacterium; assembly: GCA_005801205.1. Lineage (GTDB taxonomy): Bacteria > Pseudomonadota > Gammaproteobacteria > Pseudomonadales > Cellvibrionaceae > Cellvibrio. The sequence continues at coordinate 2,756 of SYDJ01000197.1, read as the reverse complement.
TATCACAGGCAATAGTCAAATGGCCTACTGGGTGATGTTACCTTGCTATGCGTTTATTTTGTTTTACGCGCTTAAAGGCCATAAATTAAAAGCTTGGTCAAAAACATCTACCGAATAATAAACGTATAACTTCAAGAAAATTTTTCAAAAAACTGAGGTCACCATGGTAAAGCAAAGATTCCCTGCGCTCGATATTATGCGCGGCCTCACGCTAGCGCTTATGATTCTGGTGAACAACCCCGGTTCATGGAGCCATGTATACGCACCGCTGTTGCATGCCGATTGGCACGGTTTTACCCCCACCGATTTTATCTTCCCGTTCTTTTTATTTATGGTTGGTGCTGCGCTGTTCTTTTCGCAGCGCTCTTTGATGCAGCCACATATCACGGCGGGTGAGCGTCACAAGAAAATTATTAAGCGCGGCATTTTGTTGTTCGCTGTGGGTGTGTTTCTCAACGTATTTCCCTTTCTTGCGCCTGTAAGCGAATGGCGCATTCTTGGTGTACTGCAGCGTATTGCCTTGGCTTATATGTTTGCGGCCTTTATTGTGCTTTATGCAGGCGCCAAGCTGCGCTGGTTGATATGTGCCGCTATTTTGCTGGGCTACTGGTGGTTATTACAGTTGAGCAGCGAGCCATACACATTAGAATATTCACTGGTGCGTCAAATTGATATGGCGGTATTGGGTGCAAGTCATTTGTGGCAAGGCAAAGGCATGGCGTTTGATCCAGAAGGGTTGTTGAGCACCTTACCTGCAATTGTAAATGTAATTTTAGGTTTTGAAGTTGCGCGTGTTTTATCGCTAAGTAATAGCAGTTCTTCAGCATTAAAAAAATTAGCAGTAATGAGTGCGATATTGATTGTGGCTGCTCTGGTGTGGAATATAGTTTTCCCGATCAATAAATCCCTCTGGACTAGCCCGTTCGTGTTGCTCACATCCGGTGTGGGTATGGCGGTCTTGTTGGTTTTAGTGCTGTTAGAAAAAACACCCGCTAAATCTGCATTGCGTTTTTTTACTCCTTTTGGTAAAAATCCGCTCTTTATTTATGCATTGGCTTTTATATGGTCAACTCTTCTTTACACTTTTCATCTTGGCGAACAAAGCTATTATGATTTTTGCTATCAGCAGCTCTGCCGCGTCTTTGATGCTTACAATGCATCGCTAGTATTTGCCTTAATTCATGTGCTTATGTTTTGGTGTGTGGCTAAATATATGGATAAGAAAAATATTGTTATCTCTCTTTAGGGGTTCGTAATTTCGCACGTTAATTGGTTTGCTCTTTGTTAATACCCCACCAAAAGGTGGGGCATACTAAAATTAAAGCTGTTTAACCAATTCTACCCGCCTGTTCATTGCACGCCCTGCTTCGGTGGTGTTATCACCAATAGGATTGCTTGCGCCTAGCCCTTCGGATGTTAGCCGGTTTGAATCCACGCCAGAAAGTACAATGGCTGAAACAACAGCGGCAGACCTATATGTAGAGAGTAATAGGTTGTGTTCTTGATTGCCTTCATTATCTGTGTAACCTTTTACGAAAATCTTAAGCGCCGGATTGGCCTGCAAGACTTTTACAATTTCTGCGACTACTGCATCTCCATCCTCTTTTAATGAGGCTTTATTGGTATCGAAATTGATATGCAATATTGCTTTGCCTGTTGCTTCTAAATCTTTTTGAATTTGTGAGGCTGTAGGTGCTTGAATAGTTTGTTTAAAACCCTCTAATTCGATGACACCTATTTCTCCTTGCGCTGAATTCGACCACACCTGAAACATAATTTTTCCTTTGGTATGGTTTAAAACATAATGTCTTACTGGGTCCTTATTCCAAGGGTCGCCAGTAATGTGGTCATATACAGTTGAGCTGTTTTCTTTGTTCAGTTCTTTCAATTTAGCATTGGGTATCTGACCTTTAAAAATAGGTACAGCGCCAATACCTTCAAGGTAACTATCAACACTTTTATCAAATTTATATTGATTGAAGCCTTCTTTATTATCGCGCCTACCTACTTCTAAAACGGCCCGCTTACCTTCTGCGTCAAAGAAACTCTCGCCTGTATACATAATGAGCTTGTTGAAGTCATTAAACTTGGTGTAACCCGTTTCTACTCCATTTTTTTTGCCGCCACGGATAACAAAACCTTCTGGTACAGAGATATACGGAAAACTTCCAATGTTAGTGTTTATGACTGGAAGTGAATTTATGTCAAAACTGCCTGCATTGGTTGTAGCGCTAGATTCTGAAGCTGCTGTCGAGGTGTTTGTAGCAGATCCCACTTTGGCTGGGTCAACACACTCTACTGCGGCGCTTTGCTGCGCTTGCATAACAATTGGAGCTTTTTTGTCTTCTGTTTCTTGGCATGCTGATAAGGTAAAAATTGTACTTAACGAAAATATTGCTAGGGTATTATTGTTTTTAATCATCTGGGTAACCGCTCCTTTTTTGAATAAATATTTTTGGCTTGCAAGATAAAAGCCATGGGATGCTAGCATATTTAAACATAATTTTCGTGGCGGCGGTCAGAAATTGAGGTGGATTAAATGTACATTCGAGCCTGCATATAAATCACCACAAAAACAGAAATATAAGAAGGTTCATTGTTAAGTTAAAAACTGAGTGCGCAACTATAGCCACAAAAATGCTGCCGCTTTTTGCTCTTAGCCATGAAAACATAAAGGCTACCAAAAACATTTGCATTACCCATAGGGTTGCAGGGATGGGCTCACTGGTGTGAGAGGACGGAGGTCGTGAGGCCTC
>SYDJ01000196.1 GCA_005801205.1 Gammaproteobacteria bacterium | reverse complement strand
TAAATTTACTCATCATCCACCAATCTATACCCCACACCTGCTTCAGTTAATAACAACACCGGATCAGCAGAATCCACTTCCAACTTTGCGCGCAGTTGCGCCATATACAATCGCAAATAATGGGTGTGATCAATAAATTCTGCGCCCCATACATCGTTTAATAATTGGCGATGCGTAACCACGCGGCCAGTGCTGCGTACCAAGCGTGCTAATAAATTAAATTCCGTGGGTGTTAAATGGACTTGTTCACCGTTGCGCGTTACAGAGTGCATAGCTAAATCAATATTCACACCTGCTTTATTGTATTGCGTAATGGATGCGCTCACCGGCACACCTTTATGACGCAAGGCTACGCGCATACGTGCAAGCAATTCACCTATGCCGAAAGGCTTTACTAAATAATCATCTGCACCTAAATCTAACAAGCGAATTTTTTGACCTTCTTGTTCGCGGGCAGAAATTACGATAACGGGCGTATTCAGTTGTTTACGCAATTGCGCGAGCAGTGTTTCACCATCGCCATCGGGCAAGCCTAAATCTAATAAAATCAAATCTACTTTATTACCTGCACTCTGCGCATTAGTCGCAATCGCAATACCTTCAGACAAACTTGCAGCAGTAATCAGTTTATAGCCTTCTAACAACAACGCATCGCGCAGGGTTGCACGCAATTCACGGTCGTCTTCTACCAATAACACATGAACACTCATGGGAAATCTCTTGAATTTTTATGAGGCTCAACAGGCAATTCGCGCAGCGGTAAACATAATTCAAAAATACTGCCGCCAGATGTTGGGCAATGTATTTTTATATCGCCGCCATGGGCGCGTGCAATAGCACGGCATAGCGCTAAGCCAACACCTGCACCTAAAATTAGTTTTCCACCGTCAGCAATAGCACCGCGCTCTGTTACAACAGGCCCGCGTTGAAAGGGTTCAAAAATTTTATCGCGCCAGAGCGCGTCTATGCCCTGCCCTTTATCACTTACGGATATTGAAAAATACTTAAGCTCGCTTTGTAAACTTACCGCCGCATAAATGCGCACAGGGGAATTATCTGGGCTGTATTTAAGTGCATTATCCACAAGGTTTTCTAATAGCTGGCCAATTAATACAGCATCGCACCATAACAAAGGCAAATCATTATCTAACTGAATATGCAGGCGATGCCCCAATTGCCTGCCGCGCCAGCGCCGCATTAATTCACCCACAATCTCTTCTGCCGATTGCCAATCGCACGCGAGCTGATTATCTGCATCTAAACGCGCTAGCTGCAAAATATTATGGGTCATGGTATTTAAACGTTCGGCTTCATCGTAAATGCGTCGCACCAATTGTTGCTGCTGGGCAGCATCTAATTTTTCTGTTTGTTCATTCAGTGAAGAAGCAGCGCCCATAATGGTGGCCAAAGGTGTGCGGTAATCGTGGGAAATCGCTGCCAGCAAATTATTGCGAACTAATTGTGATTGAGCTTCTTCGCGCGCTTTAATATCTTGCTGATGCAAATTGTAACGCTCAAGCGCATTGCCAAATTGATCACAAATAGCCTGCAAATGTACGCGGGTAGAAAATTCATGCACCGCAAAATGAGTGATCAGGGCAGCGCCTAACGCATGACCGCGTGCGCGCAACGGTAAATACACATCTAAAAACATTTCATAGCGGCCCGTGCCGCGCCCCAAGGGTTGGTTGTTGCGCGTGCAAAACCAAAGCGCGTGACGCTGCTCAATACCTGCATCGCACAGGAGCTTTGCCGCCTGCAAATCATCGGTTGCAGGCAATGCATCTTTCAATACCAATAGCGTGACATCTCTACCACTGAGCTGCGCCAACAATTCTTGTAGCTCTTGCAGATGTTCATGTGGCTGTGACGATTCCAACAACAGATCACTCCACTGCCGCAAAATATCAGCTTCACTTGCATGGCGTAAAGCGCGCTCAGATTGCGCGCGCAATAAGGCCATCAAACTCACCACAATTAAATTCACCACCAAAACCACCAGCAACATGAGCGCATGCTGATGAAGATCAACAGTGAAAGTGCCACGCGGTGGAATGAAAAACCAATCGAACACCAAGACAAAAATAATCGTCAGCAGTACTGACACACGCCAAGGTAAACAGACTGTGGCCAAGGCGGATGCAAGCACCAGAAACATCGCTAAATTATTAACATCTAGATGTTTATCTAGCGCGTAAATCGCAACCCAACCCGCAAGCCAAATCGCGCCGCCCAGCCAAAAGGAGGTTTTTTTAGGAGTCGATGGTGCAACAGAAATAGAGTTCATCGCATTAGAGTATCAAAGACTGCATAAGGATTGTATAAGGATCGGCACGAACTAGCGTAGCTCAAAAAAACCATAAAAAAGGCGAGCCACATGCGTAATGCGCTCGCCTTTTTTATGACATGAATGATCGAGTGAACCTACAACACCGACACAATCGCTTTGCTCACATAATCCATTTTTTCAACCGTTAAACCTGCCACGCTAATACGGCTGGTATCGGTCATATAAATGCTGTAGTCGTTTTTCAGCTTATGAACTTGTTCAACACTCAAACCCAAAAATGAGAACATGCCGCGCTCATTGGCGATAAAACTAAAATCGCGCTGAGTTTGTAGTTGATTTAGAGTCTGTACTAAATTCACACGCAGACCAGCAATGCGTTCGCGCATCAGCGTTAATTCATCGCTCCACACTTTCGTTAATTCATTGCTGTGCAAAATAATATCCACCAAGGCTGCGCCGTGTGCAGGCGGCATGGAATAAATTGAGCGGGCAACACTCAACAAATTACTCAAGCCAGCATCAGCTTGTTGCTCATCGGCAAATACAAAACTCAACGCAGCTGTACGCTCACGATACAAACCAAAATTTTTAGAGAAAGACGTGGCTACAATGACTTCTGGTAAACGCGCTGACAACATGCGTAAACCATAGGCATCCTCCTCCAAGCCTTCACCAAACCCTTGGTAAGCCATATCCACAAAGGGAATTAAACCATTGGTTTCACACAAATCTGCAATTTGATCCCACTGCGCGGGCGTTAAATCTGCACCGCTCGGATTGTGGCAGCAGGCGTGCAGCAACACCAAATCGCCGCGCGGTACTTGCTTCAGTGTTTCCATCATCGCAACGAAATCAATACTGTGCGATGCGTAATCATAATAGGGATATTCACGCAGCTTTAAACCCGCACTGCCCAAGAGAGGAATATGGTTGGCCCAAGTAGGGATACTCACCCAAAGATTGGCACCCGGCTTAGCGCGCTGAATTAATTCCGCAGCAACACGCAGCGCACCACAACCGCCCGGCGTTTGCACTGTGCGCACGCGATTAGCCTCTACCGCAGGGTGACCTTCAGCAAACACTAATTTTGTAGAGGCTTCATTTGCACCTGGGTAACCCGCAGGTGGCGTATAAGCTTTGGTGATTTCTTGTTTAAAACGAATTTTTTCTGCTTCTGCTACCGCCGCCATAATGGGCGTTACACCCACATCATTTTTATAAACACCTACACCTAAATCTACTTTGAGCGGATTGGTGTCCTTTGCGTAAGCAATGCTTAAACCAAGGATGGGGTCAGCGGGTAATAAAGGCAGAGTGTCAAACATGGCGGTATCCGATAGGTTGTGGTTTTGAAATACGAGAAATGAAAGAAGCGAGATTATACACGCGCAAAGGGAAAGTTTTCAGCCCTAGGAATACTTGGAATTAGCAAGATGGAGATATATAGTCAGTGCTCTCACACAACCGATTAGCCGCCCGATGATTCGAATTATTCTATTAAGTTTTTGCTTGGCATATTCCCTACCCTGCTTCAGCAAATCTGAAAGTAAATGTTTTGGTGGAACCGCAAATGGCAAACTAGAAAATGGCTGGCAACTGCCTAGCAGCGGAAAAAACTTTGAAGCTTACAGTAGCTTGGGTGTAGTAGCAGGCAGAACTTACGTTCACAGTAAAGTTTATCGTGTGATTTTGGCGGCTTATAAAAACCTGGAGCAATCAAATCCAACAGTTACCTACATTTACGGTGAAACAGGTTTTGAACATGGAGGCAGATTTAAGCCTCATAAAACTCATACCAACGGGCTCTCAGTGGATTTTTTTGTTCCTGTGATCAATAGCAAGGGCAAAAGCGAGCAACTGAATATTGGCATCACCAATAAGCTTGGCTACAACATTGAGTTTAATACTAAAGCTACCTACAACGATTTGACTATAGATTTTGAATCCATTGCCAAGCACATAGACGCGCTCAATACCGCAGCGATTAAAGAAGGGATTGGAATTTCAGTCGTTATTTTTGATAACGAATTTCAAAAGCAATTATTTTTAACTCCCACAGGAAAGACTCTTAAAAACCGTATCGCCTTTTCAGTTAAAAAACCTTGGGTTCGCCATGATGAACACTACCATATTGATTTTAAAGTAGGTTGCACACATTAGGTTGCTTTACTGCTAAAATCACCTTACTAAATATAAGCCCGTAAAATACACATTTTCATCTATCGATAAGCGAATAAGACGATTAAGAAGCCATTATGAACAGTCATTTTTCCTTTTTTAGCCTCCACGATATGACATTAATACTTACAGCGTTTGAATCCTTCTTGCTATGTATTATTTTAAAAATAATACCCACCCAGAACAATCTGTCCCGGAACTTACTAATCGCCTTCTTCTTTTTGACTGGAGGAATAATTACCACCACATTTATTATTTGGAACAGTTACTTACAAACACAACCCATCGCAAGCAGCACACTTCCTACCGCCCTACTTGCAATATCCACACTCCTACAAGGCCCCGTGCTGTATTTCTACTTTAAATCGCTTTCTAACCAAGTAAATTTATTCAAGTGGATCAATAGCCTTCATTTTTTACCTGCCACAATCACAGCATTAGTCATTGTTTGGTTTGATGTTAGTGCTAGTGCGTGGTTGCCGTGGAACAAACCAAACCTTTCCCCAAGTACGCACGATGCTGTTAGCTTTGCATGGGCCATTTTACGTTGCCTACCAATAACCTATGTTGCAGCATGTATTTTTTCGGAATATAAATTTCGATTGAATGCAAGAACGAACACGCAAGAATTAAACACCGAGAAATTCATGTTGCCCAATATCGTTCTCGGCGGTTTTCTGTTAATTGAGGTATGGTCAATTGCGGGTTATTTTCTAGGTGCATACATTAGTGGAGAAGCCAGCAGCCTAATGGGAATGACTGCTGATTACCTGTCAACCTTCTTAGTCAACGCCATGTTTTTATATGGGCTATTAACCACCAGAAAAATATTGCATATAGCGCCGATATTAAAGGAGAAACCTGCTGATTTGGCACCTAATGTTGAACCAGAGAAAATATTTGCCATAGAAAAAGGCATTCGCGAAGAAAAACTTCACCTAGATTCCAAGATAAACCTTGATCGATTTTCGGCTCGCATAGGGTTAAAACCGCGTGACGTTACTGGAATACTAAACACCTACTACCATCAAAACTTTTTTGAATTCATTAATAGCCATCGCATAAAGGTAGCCATTCACTTACTCTCCACCCCAGAATTCGAGTCATACAAAATAGCCGATGTAATTGCAAAATCCGGGTTTAACAGCGAATCCACTTTTGCACGTTACTTTAAAAAGGCAACTGACTTTACACCTACAGAGTACCGTGAATTACAACTACAACAGTTGATGCAAACGCCACCAAAAAATAGCTCACACTAGCGCTAGTGTTTAATCTCGCCATTGTATTCACCTATAATAATACCCTGACCACTAGTCCCTATATAAAACCGATTGTAGGTTTGCATATCACCCGCAAGACAACGGGCACTTCCATATTGATGCATGTCGTCGTTCAATTTAAGCCAATTCATGCCTTCATCATCTGAACGAAAAAAGCCAATTTCATTTGCCACCTTCCCCCACAAATAAATAGACGGATAATCTTTAGCCTTTTTCGCCTTTCCAAAAGCAATCAAATAAGACTCATTCACACCATTCACTAAAGTAACCGACTTGCCATAATCCTTCGAACGATAAAGCCCTGCTCCTGTCGTAACAAAAAAATGCCCCGCGCGCTCTGGCACGGCTCGCAAATTGCCGTCTTGCAGCTTCCACTTAGGCAAACTTGGCAGCTTATGATTAATTCTCTCAAAACTACGCGCTTCATTTTTACTAAAGTAGATTTCCCCCTGCTCAGCATCGTAGGCGTAAAACACATTATTTTTATAGGTATCCGCAATGGGTTTTAAGCCAGCACGCACGTTCTTACTGGGCTGCCACGTATTTCCATTATCACTTGAAAAAAATATATTGCTGGCATCAGGAGCCCACACTACTGTAGATCCATTTGCACTTAAGGCTACCTGACCTCCTCGTGCCCCCTCTGGATCAGAATGAAATAGACTCCACGTAATACCTCCATCGTTAGAAAAGGCACCGTGCGTAGTTTTTCCTTGCTCAATCGTACGGATCATTAAGTGCGGTTTTTTGTAGGCGAATGCAATACTGTTATTGCTTCCCAGCTCGGGTTTAAATTTTCCACCTAGCGGAGAGCTTTTTAGATCATCGTGACGAAACCCTCCGAGATCACCCATTACACTCAACAATGATGCGCCCTTCGGTGGGCTAATTAACTCAAGAATGACAGTCTCTTCAAGACCATCGCTCTGAAACCGCCATTTAGGTAATGGCGCAGCGTTAAGATCTCGCGTTTCATACACACCATATCCTGTTACAAATAAAACGCGGTTGGCATTAAACGGATCAATTTTTATATCGGTAAGCCAGTGAGGAACGTGCTCTTTTACATAGGCTGAATTGCCATGATCAAATTGCGCCCCAGCCAGTAACGGCCGCCATTGATCACCGTTATTATCACTCAAGAAAACTTCATCATGGGGGTACCATCGATTAGTGGTTGACGCAAAAATTCGATTAGAATTCTTAGGGTCAACACTGATTCCACTAATGCCACCCTGCCCTTTAGGAAGCAACATATTTCGCCACAATCCGGTGACTAGATCGTAACGCCAAAGCGCGCCAGTATTGATTCCATTGGGCCCCATTGCATTGCTAGCGGCAAGATACAGAAATTGATCTGCCAATACGGCACGATGAAATACCGAATCGGAAAAACTTGTTTTTACTGCGACCCAAGTCGCGCCACCATCGCGGGTACGGTATAACGGATTCTCTTTATTATTAACTGCAACAAAAATTTCCTTTGTTTTTACGCCATTTTTATTTTTATCTGCGTTAAAAATAACAAAGTTTATTTTGTTCTCGGGCAATGATGTTATTCGACTCCAATTTTCCCCATGGTCATTACTCTGCCAGAGGCCTTCCTGATTTGAACCCGCCAATAGATGTGATGGCATCTGCGGATCTACCACCAAACGCTCACCAGCCCCTCGTCCGTCCTCGTTACCTCCCACCTTAAATGGAAGGACAACACGCGACCACGTGCGCCCGCGATCCGTCGATGATAATAAAGCGCCTTTCGGTGCCCATTCTTGAACATACAAACCTGTTAGCAGGTAAATTCGCTCAGCATTATTTGCATCAAGCGCAATACTCAGCACCCCCATATCATCACGATGATCACGAGTGATCTGGTCTCCCAATGAAATCCATTTTTGCTCACCTTCACTCCACCGAAATGCGCCACCTACGTCAGTACGCGCATAGATCAGATTAGGTTCAGATGGATGAAACTCAATGCCAGTAACATAACCTCCACCACCTATAGGGATATTTCTCCATTGGTAGTTGGCTGATTGCGCACTGCAAATTGACCAGTAGCCCATTAACAAAAGTAAAGTTAAAAAAAAGATAGCTCTTTTAATGACGAAACTGAACATAGCAGGTTGGCTCATCTTCTAGACTCTAGGTACATGCAATAAAAAGGCACGGTAGTAAATTCATACCGTGCAAAGGACTTCCTAAGAACAAAATTGTTGCTTAATTTGACTAAAAATCTGTACAGCCGGATTTTTCAGGCCAGATGACTCAAACATTAACACACCAAACAAACCTTAAATAAGAAGGCTTGTATTGAAGGATTATGAAATATCTCCATAACCCAATTAATGCGCTAATAATGTAAGTCGCCGTTTTCCGACTATGTTATCGGAAGAGTTTCCTACCAAAATTTCAAATTCACCCGATTCAAATTTCCAGTCATGTAACTGTGGATCGTAAAATGAAAAAACATCAGATGCCAACTCAATAACCAGCTTTGTTTTTTCCCCAGGAGCCAAGAAAACTTTTTCAAAGCCCTTCAATTCTTTTAAAGGCCTGCTTATTGATGATTGCAAATCACTAACATAGATCTGTACAACTTCTGCCCCATGAACAGCACCTGTATTCTTAACATCTACACTGATCTTTACTCTATCGCTGGGTTTATACCGATTCTTATCGAGCTGAACATTTGAGATCGTAAACTGGGTATAAGACAATCCATAACCAAATGGGTATCTAGGCTTTTTATTTGATTTATCCCAGTAGCGATAACCCATAAACAGCCCTTCGCCATAATTAACCGCAAAATTTTTGTCATGATCAAAATAATGTGGGTATGAAGGATTATCCTGAATATTTTTTTCAAAACTCACTGGCAGTTTTCCTGACGGATTGGTTTTACCAAATAGAATTTCTGAAACCGCCAAATTGCCTTCTTGTCCAGGATACCAAGCCATTAACAAGCCTTGCACTCCATCAATCCAACTGGACATCTCAAGATTGCCACCAGAATTCAAGATAACAACAATATTTTTATTGACCTTGGCAATTGATTGAATCAGCTCTGCCTGTTTGTATGGCAATTCAAACGTGCGATCGAATGATTCCCCTTCAGTTGTCATATCAAACCCTGCCGCAATCAATACCATATCCGCTTCTTTTGCGGCTTTAATTGCATAGCCACCCATTTCGGTTGGCAAGACATCCAAGTTGATTTCTTTAATTCCCTGATAGATAACCGCGCCAGCACCATCGTTGTAATATTCGGTAACAACTTTATATTCTTGTTTGGCATTCATGAAAATATCAGCCTTTCCATCTGTTGGCCCCTGGTTGCGCCACACGTTCACTACCTCAACATCATCCAATAAAATTCTATATCCATCGTCACCTTTGCCTGCCAAACTGTAATAACCGGATTTTTCAGGTGTAAAATAACTGGTAAATCTTGTAGAAAATTGTGATTTTGGAACACCTGGGTTATCCCAGAGCTGTCCATCTTCAAGTTTCACCCGATCATAAACTCTTTCATGAATTTTCTTACCTTCCAAATTTTTTCCTAAATAAAATTCAGCATTGGCACCCTGTACTTTTTTCCCGTTTTTGTAGATATAAAAAGGAAAATCATCCCAGATACCTGCCGGAAAAGGTGCGCCGACAAACACACCTGGCTCGTGAATGACTTTTACATCTGCCGGCAATTGTTTTTTAACGGCATCAAGAAAACTGAGTGAGTGCAATGGCTTGGTAAATGAACTGCCGCCGCCACCTGATATAACTCGTTCGGCATTGGGCCCAATAATGGCAATGGTTTTAATTTTTTTAGTGTTTAAGGGCAATATGTTATTTTCGTTTTTTAACAGGGTAATGCCACCCCTTGCAGAATCAAGAGCAACTTTGCGAACATAATCAGCATCCAAAACAAAATCTTTTCTAAGATCAGCATTTTTGAAATATCCAAATCTGTCGTAGGTTTTGAGAATACGACGCACCTTTTCATCAATTGTCGATTGTAAAACCTTACCTTCTTTGATTGCAGGCAATAAGTTTTTTCGATTCATAAAATCGCCTGCAGGCATTTCCAAATCCAAACCACCATTAGCGGCTGCAACGCCATCATAAGTTGATGCCCAATCTGAAATTGTAAAGCCTTCAAACCCCCACATTTTTTTCAATACTTTATTATTTAGATAATCATGTTGTGACATATGTATGCCATTGACAGGGTTATAGCCTGTCATGACTGTCGCCACTTTGGCTTCTTGCACTGCCGTTTTAAATGCAGGCAGATAGAGTTCGTGCAATGTTCTTTCATCAACATCCGAAGACACATTGTTTCGATCAAATTCTTGATTATTCGCAGCAAAATGCTTTATATCAGCCATGACACCCTGATCTTGCATGCCGAGAATGTAATGCTTGGCTAATTGTCCTGCCAGATGAGGGTCTTCCCCCATGTATTCAAAGTTTCTACCCGTAATTGGTAGTCTGGACAAGTTAACACCTGGCCCAAGCACCAAATGTATGTTTTTGGCACGAGCTTCCAAACCCAAAGATTTACCCGTTGCATATGCTAATGATTTGTCCCAGGTTGCCGCCAAATTCACGCTAGCTGGGTAGGCTGTAGAGGGGCCGTAGTTCCTGATACCAACAGGTCCATCTGCAATATGAATTTCTGGAATGCCCAATCGTTCAATTCCGCGCACATTAAAATTTTTGTAGCCACCAATAAAATCGATTTTTTCTTCATGGGTCATTTGTTGAAGGATTTTTTCTAATGTCTCATCACCAATAGCATCTTTCGCTAAAGCTTGATTGGAAAAAACCATTAAAAAAAATACATTAAAAATCGTTTTAAATTTTATCTTGCGCATAACGCGACTCCGCATTAAAAAACTTCACATAAAAAAGCTCCACATCAGGAGATGTGGAGCTTAGTGCATTACCGAGGATTAAAAATCGTACTGCAATTTAATCCATTATCATTTTTACCAGCTACCAAATTGTAAAGTAAATGGACTTGAGGCTTGTTTCACATGGATATAATGAGTACAACCATTAGTGCCAGTTGGTACTGCGGTAAATCCGTTCTGTACCTGCACCACATCTTTAGTGATTACACCATTACAGTTACGTACGTCATAGCGAACACCAGCCGGCGCATTCCAAGAACCCAACTGCAAAGTGCCCCAAGGTGACATGGTGTAAGCCACGCATTTACCTTGTGATACGCCTGTGGGGTTGCCACCACTGTTAGCGGAATTGCCAGAATTACAAGGGAATTCAGGCGTTGGTGTTGGTGTTGGCGTTGGTGTTGGCGTTGGTGTTGGTGTTGGCGTTGGTGTACCACCTTGGGTCAACTCAAACCAGTTGATATTCCAGCCACCGCCAGTCGCTTTAATCACCAATTTTTGATCGCCTGCTTGCAGGTTCACTGTTTTGGTAACAGTCGTCCAATTTTGCCATCCGCCAGTCGCTGCTGCTTGAACCACATCATAGATGTTAGAGCCGCTTTGATCTTGTAACTGGAAGAAAGCGCCATTAACACTTGATGCAACACGGTATTTAATGGTGTAAGTACCTGCAGTTGGAATTTTCACGCCATAGGTCAAGGTGTCCCCGGCATCCATCCAACCCACATTTTCACCACCATCAATATCAGTGGTTGGTTCAGTTTGTGCACCATTTTGCGAGCAGAAGGCTTCAGCTTGAACCTTGCCTGGCATAGTGACATTAACACACACAGGTGGAGGCGTTACCACACCATTAATTTCCTTGATCATTTTCTTCACTGCTTTACCTGAACCGGTCAAATTGGCATCAGTCCAGTTGCCTTGGGTACTGGCATTTGCATAAAGGTAAGAAGAAGGCTCTGCTTTATCGGCAATAGACCAAGCAGCACTCGGAATATGGTTGGCAACCATAAAGTTTTTCCAAGCATCTACTTCAGCTTGCTCTCCAGCAGTCAGGAAATCAAAATAGTTATTATCACCTCTACAAGGTAATGCATCAGGAGTACTAAAGGAGCATGGAGGCCAAATACCCCACTCGGTAACAAAAAGCGCAACACCTTTATCTAATGCGCGTTTTGCACCTGCACGCGTGCTCGCACCATGTGCACCCACGTAATAATGCAAGGTGTATGCGATATTGGTACCGGCAATACGATCATCAGCCGCCTCTTCTACAAATTGTGAGTACATACGCGTACCAACAATAATGAGGTTATCCGGATCGTTGGCGCGAATAGCATTAATCACTTTAACGGCATAAGGTTTAATAGTACCGCTCCAAGAGGTATTACCCAGTGGCTCGTTATAAACCTCATAGATTACGTTAGGCAAATGACCGTATTTTTTAGACATCTCACTGAAGAAGGCCACTGCTTCATCCGGGGTTCTTTCTGCAAAGTGAGTATGCCAATCAATTATCACGTAGATATCATTAGCAACAGCCGCATTAACAACAGTGTCAACCAAACCTTTTTGGAATGCTTTATTGGTTAAATACTTGGTATCACCCTCAT
>SYDJ01000195.1 GCA_005801205.1 Gammaproteobacteria bacterium | reverse complement strand
GACTTCCTCTGTGGAAGTGGTGCGCATAATATAGGTGAGACTATGCTTGGTCAACCCTTTTTTCTCAAAAAATCATCAATATAGCGGGGGTTGGTTAATATCTCTACAGCCTGTAAATCTGTTGTACAGATTGCTGTAATTCAATCTAATTTTTGCGTAGCTCAATAACTTTAAAGCTTTTATTTTGCGCGATTAAATTGATCTGCTTAAAGAATGGAAGCGCTTTCTTTTCGAGAGCAACAAATTGATTGACTACAAAATAAGCGACACCATATTCAGACAACAATTTTTCAGCATTGCGCAAAAATTTATCCGTTAAATCA
This sequence comes from Gammaproteobacteria bacterium, assembly GCA_005801205.1. GTDB lineage: Bacteria > Pseudomonadota > Gammaproteobacteria > Pseudomonadales > Cellvibrionaceae > Cellvibrio. The sequence goes on along the minus strand of SYDJ01000195.1, from coordinate 3,617 downwards.
CCATCAACACTAAAACCTTGGTGAAAAGGCGGATTGCATAAAATTAAATCAAAGCGCTTTGGCAAGTGTTCGCCTGCATCATCTGCAATAATGTCTGCTGCAATATTGAGATGTTTGCAATTTGCACTCGCGGTTATAAGTGCTGCGGCATTGTTATCAGTAAGTGTGCGCTGTTTTACGGGAAGGTGTTGGCTGGCAATCGTTAAATATCCATAACCACAACCTAGATCCAAACAATGCTCAAAGCTTGGATTCTGTGCTGCTAAGATTTGTGTAACTTGCTCAATTAGAAATTCACTGCCTTGATCGAGTTTATTCCAGCCAAATTGCCCTGGCTTGCTCAAGACGTTTTTATTATTGATGGTTAAGCACTCACGTAACTCGCGGTAGTTTTCGTCATTCAAGCAATGTGCATTTACCTGGTTTTCAGGAATATCTTTTTTAACCAGTTGACTTGAGTAGCTCATACCATCTTTCTGGATGTTTTTCTCGCAAGCAAAAAGTGCGCTAGCTTTTTCAATATAGGTTTTTACACCTTCATTTTTTTGGCCGCTAATCCACAAAACACCAAGAGGCTTAAGTACTCGTTGTGCTTGATTAATTAAATGATGAGTTACGGCTTTCTCTTTAGATATGCGATAAAAAATATGATCGACGCTATTGTCTGCAAACTTACTTAAATCTACATCGTTAAATTCTGCATCAAAACCTAAGCGCGTGGCGTGCTCGGCAATATCCCAGCGATTAGTGATAAGTGCTGGCTTTTGCAGCCAAGCTTGTGCATTGGGTAATTGATGCAGCACATTTTCATCGCTAAACCAGAGGCTTTGTGTGCTGGCATGCTGGCGAATTTGTTCAAGCAGCCAACTTGTGGGGGCATCAGTCATGATTATTTCTCAAAGCTCGCGATTTCATCGCGGGTTAGTGGGCGATATTTCCCAGGAGGTATACTTTCATCTAAACAAATAGCGCTAATCCGCTCGCGATGCAAGCTTGCAACATGATTGCCAATGGCGGCGAACATGCGTTTGACTTGGTGGTATTTACCTTCGCAAATACTGAGTCGTGCTTGATTTGAACTTAAAATAGTTAATTCGGCTGCAAGTGTGGGTTTGGTTTCACCTTTGAGTAGAACACCTTCAGCAAAAATTGTTATCGCAGATTCATCAATGGTGTCGGTTGTGGTGACCAAATAACTTTTGGTGTGCAAGTGTTTTGGTGAGGTGATTTTATGATTCCACTGACCATCATCGGTTAATAGAATTAAACCTGTAGTATCTAAATCTAAACGGCCAACTATTTGTAGCTCTTGTTTAAAAGGCATATCAATTAAATCCAATACCGTTGGGTGTTCGCTATCGGAATTGGCGGATACATAGCCTGCGGGCTTGTGCAGCATTAAATAGCGCGCTTTACGCTCTTCAATCAGCTTTCCATCAAATACAACTTTATCGCCATCCTGAATATGTGCATTGGTTTTTGCAACGGGGATATCGTTAATAGAAATTAAACCTTGCTTAATTGCAATATGAATTTGAGTGCGGCTAAGTTCGGTATTATTGCCGATAAATTTATCAAGGCGCATAGGATTTATTCTGCTGTAACTTTATTTTGTTGGGGGCTTATTTTGTGTGACAAGGGAAGCCATTGGTGCGGCACTGCATTATACCAACCAAAGCGCTCAATAAGCTGTGTCATGGTTGTATCCAGCGGTGCTATTAAACGTAGTTCGGTCTGTAGTACAGGATGTGTAAAACGTAATTCAGTTGCAGCCAGTAATAAGCGATGCGCATTAAAGGTCTGCTGGAAAAAACGATTATGATTGCCTTTGCCGTGTTTCGCATCACCAATAATAGGGTGGCTAAGGTGCTTCAAGTGGCGACGTATTTGGTGCTTTCGCCCCGTTTGCGGCACGCATTTAACCAATGAGTAACGGCTTTCAGGATATTTATCCACGGAATAGGGGAGCGCAACGTCGGCAAGCCGAAAAAATTCTGTTGCCGCAGGTTTTGGTTCTGGATTGCGCACATTTTTATCGGTGTACTTATCCAATTCTTCAATTAACGGATAATCAAGCAAGTGATATTCAGGCGCTATTCCACGAGCAATCGCAACATAGGTTTTTTGCAGGCTGTGCTCAGCAAAAATATTACCCATGAGCGCCGCTACTTCTGCGCTTAACGCAAAAACTAAAACGCCAGACGTAGGTTTATCTAACCGATGTACAGGAAATACATGCTGGCCAATTTGATCGCGCAACATTTGCATCGCAAAGCGAGTTTCATGGCGATCAATAGCACTGCGATGCACTAACAAACCGCTGGGTTTGTTAATCGCCACTAAAAATTCATCGCGATAAATGATGTCGAGTTGATCGTTCATATGGCCATGGCAATAGACTTAAAACAAAAAGTAGATTAAAAAGAAAGCAGGCTTAAAACAAAAACAGGCGCTATAAAAGCGCCTGTTTTTGAATTTCACTGTGAGTTATTTATTCGCAGCAGCTTTCATTTTTTTCTCGCCGGAATCAACGCTTTGGTAAATTAAAGTATTGATGGTCATAGGCCCAACACCACCAGGAACTGGTGTGTAAGCAGCAACACGATCTACCAGCGGTGCTAATTCGATATCGCCCACGCCACCGGGGTGATAGCCTGCATCAACAACTACGGCACCATCTTTAATCCATTCGGCTTTAATAAATTCTGGCTTACCAACTGCTCCAACAATAATGTCGGCTTGCTTAATTAATTCAGGCAAATTTTTGGTGCGTGAATGGCAAATCGTGACTGTGCAGTTTGCATTTAACAACATCATCGCCATTGGTTTGCCGAGAATAGGGCTGCGGCCAACCACAACCGCATGCTTGCCCGAGAATTCAATATTGTACGCTTCCAGCAAACGCATAATGCCTTTTGGTGTTGCGCAGCCGTAGGCTTCTTCGCCCATGCTCATGCGGCCGAAGCCTAAGCAGGTTACGCCGTCTACATCTTTTGCAGCGCTAATCGCATCAAAGCACAGGCGCTCATCAATTTGTTCTGGCACTGGGTGCTGTAACAAAATGCCGTGCACGTTGGGGTTGTTATTTAGCTCGTGAATTTTTGTGAGCAATTCTTCGGTGGTGGTGCTGGATGGGAGTTCAACTTTGATTGAATCCATACCAATGCGTGAGCAGGCGTTGCCTTTCATTTTTACGTAAGTAGCAGAAGCTGGGTCATCGCCCACCAAAATGGTCGCCAGTATTGGCGCTTGGCCGTTGGTCGCGGCTTTTAACAGCTCAACGCGTTGCGATAATTCTTGTTCAGTTTTTGCGGCAAGGGCTTTGCCGTCCAATACTAATGCAGACACAGAAATCTCCAGAAAAGAGTCAAAAAGGAAAAGAGGAAAAATATGCGCGCATTCTCACACAGCAGGAGGTGTGATCCAAGTGCTAAGAGCGAAACAATGAATTAAGCAAAGAGATTTTGATGCGAGGAAATGGGGTGGCTGACGGGGATCGAACCCGCGACCACAGGAATCACAATCCTGCCAACTTTGTAGCGTTTTCAAGTGCTTAACTCTTTTTAGCCTAACATACTACCACCAAAAATAGCCTTGAAACCCGCATAACTACGTAT
>SYDJ01000194.1 GCA_005801205.1 Gammaproteobacteria bacterium | reverse complement strand
GGTGGTGCTCTAACCAACTGAGCTATAGTCCTATTGCGAGGCGCGCACTTTACCAGTTGCATCTAGCCCAATCAAGCAGGGATAATCGTTTTTCTCGCAATAACCCCTTGAGTTCAGCATGCGAATTGCAGTTACCGGCGCTAATGGTTTTATTGGGCAACAGCTTTGCCCCTATCTACATGAGCAACTAAAGGCAGGCATTATCACCTTAACGCGCGCTCCATCAGCTATCGACGATAAAGCGCTCAGCTTCCTAGCAAGCGATGAGCAATTAATCAGCGGTCTAAGCCAAATTGACTGCCTAATCCATTTAGCTGCAAGAGCGCACAGCAATGCCAGCGCAACCGATCTTGAGCGCGATAACCTCGCACTGAGCGAGCGCGTTGCAAAACTCACTGTTGCTGCGAAGGTTGCGCGAGTCATCTATATAAGCAGTATTAAGGTCAATGGCGATAGCACCCAAGGTCGCGAACCTTTCACTGCAGACGAAACACCTCAACCCGACGATGACTATGGGCGCTCAAAATTAGCCAGCGAACTTATCTTCAAAAAACACCTTGCAAATACACCAACAGAACTTGTGATTATTCGTCCCCCTTTAGTTTATGGTTTCAACAACAAAGGCAATTTGAAATCATTAGAGACGCTTATCCAATTAGGGCTCCCCTTACCTTTCGCAAACATAAAAAATCAGCGCGATTTAATTTCAATTGAAAATTTATGTACACTTATCACCTTAACAGTTATTCACCCAAATGCAGCCAATCAAACTTTTTTAGCGAGCGATGGAGTTTCACGCAGCACAAAAGAAATCATTCAATTACTCGCTAAGAATCAACATAAACAAATAAGGTTTTTGACAATGCCAGATTGGGTATTCGCTCTGCTAAAAAAATATAAACCGCAGATAAGTGCGCGCTTAATGGGTGATTTACAAGTAGATATCACCAAAACCCAATCGCTTTTAGGTTGGAGCCCTAGCACCCCATGAGCACCTTAGCAGGTTTATTCATCTCCCTTATCATATGCGGTTATCTGTTAACGCAAGGCTTAATTCATTACGCACACAAAAAACAGTTGCTCGATATTGCCAATCATCGCAGTTCCCACACACAAGCCACCCCGAGAATTGGAGGTCTGAGTTTTGTATTGCTTATCAGCTTGCTTCTAACGAGTTATGCGGTGTTTTTTAATAAAGAATACACGCCTGCTATTCTCATTTTTATTCTCACACCAACATTGATTGTCGCCATAACTGGATTACTCGATGATGTTTTAAATCTGAGCCAGCGTGTCCGCTTTCTATTGTATTTTTTGAGTTCTCTGCTTGCGCTTGGCAACTTTAGCTCGCTATTTACGCAACCATTATGGTTACTGGTAGGTGGTGGATTAATCTTAGGTTTGAGCCTTACTTGGCTCATTAATCTATTTAATTTTATGGATGGAATTGATGGTATAGCAGGAAGCGAAGGCCTATTTGTACTGGCTGCACTTTCATTTTTTGCTTACCAAGCCAGCGATGCCTATTTACATCAGCTGCTGATACTGAGCACGGCACCCATTCTTGGCTTTTTACTGCTTAATTGGCAGCCTGCACGCATTTTTATGGGGGACATAGGGAGTACTTTTTTAGGTGCACTTATTGGTTGCCTATGTTTTTATATGATTAACGCAAAAATGATTACCTTTTTCTCTGTGATTATTTTGCTGGCAGCCTTTATGGTAGATGCAACCTGGACCCTTTCCTATCGTTTAGCCTCGGGACAAAAATGGTATCAAGCACACCGCAGCCACCATTATCAAATCTTGTCACGAAAACTGGGGTCTCATAGCAAGGTGAGCAGTCTCTATACCCTTATTAATATAGGCTGGTTATTGCCACTCGCCCTTGCCGCCCACCAGTATCAACAGCACGCATTACTCATTACTACAATTTCTTTATTACCTTTGATATTGCAGTGCTTTATAATCGGCGCAGGCAAACACGACCACAACTAGCACAATGGTGCTGTTCACAGCAACACCAAGCCCCAAAGAAGATGCTCATATGAATAGCTTGCTCGCTAAATTTCTGAATGCACCTCGCCCCGTAAAACGTGCTATTAGCATTACTTATGACATTTGGGCCATATCTGTATCCTTTTATTTAGCCTACGTACTGCGCTTGAGCCAACTAGCATTTCAATTCAGCCTGCAAGAAGTTCTATGCCTATTAACAACCATCCTAATTTCAATTGCGCTTTTTATCCGCATGGGGCTTTATCGCGCCATATTGCGCTATATTCCACCACAGGCGATTGGAACAATTTTTATAGGTATTGTTGCCTCTAGCTTTGCGATGATTGCAGCCGGTTTTTATCTCCATGCTTTTTTGCCACGGTCAGTACCAGTTATTTACTCTTTCATCGCACTCTTCTTAATTGGTTTACCACGTTTGATGTTTCGCAGCCTACTGCAATTTTTTACCCCGAAAGGCAACGCGAATATTATTATTTATGGCGCAGGTGAATCCGGCCACTACTTAGCAACTCAACTCAATAAAAGTGTGCAATACAAAGCCGTGGCTTTTGTTGATGACAATGAAAAACTGCACAAAAGTAATTTGCGCGGCATTAAAGTCTACAGCCCGAATGACTTACCCAATTTAATCAAGAAGTATAACGTCAGCAAAATATTATTAGCGCTGGATTCGTCTTCACAACAACAAACCGTCAATATTGTCCGCAGACTAGAAAAGTTATCTGTGCAAGTGCAAGCGATTCCACCACTCAATGATCTAATCAATGGTTCTGCACAGGTCGAGGAGTTTCGCTCGATTCAAATCGAAGAATTACTGGGTCGCGAACCTGTTGCCCCCGCCAAGTCTTTGCTAGAAATTAACATCACTCAAAAAGTGGTGATGGTGACGGGAGCGGGTGGATCGATTGGCTCGGAAATCTGTCGGCAAGTCATCGCCTTAAAACCAACAGCCATTATATTATTTGAACGCTGCGAATTTAACCTTTATCAAATAAACGACGAGCTTTCTGCACTTTTTACAGACAACTCAATAAAAATATACCCCATTCTCGGCTCCATTAATAATGAAGCACTGCTTGAAAATGTGATGAAATCGTTTCAAGTAAAAACGCTTTACCACGCAGCTGCTTATAAACACGTCCCTTTAGTGGAGCATAATATTTTAGAGGGAACCAATAACAATTTATTTGGCACCTACAAAACGGCCAAAGCGGCTATAGCTGCAAAAGTAGAGAGCTTTGTATTAATTTCATCAGATAAAGCTGTACGCCCCACCAATGTAATGGGGGCAACCAAACGTTTAGCAGAGTTGATATTACAGGCTCTTGCAACACAAGAACATGAAACCACATTTAGCATGGTACGTTTTGGCAACGTATTAGACTCATCGGGCAGTGTTGTCCCAAAGTTTCGCGAACAGATAAAAAAAGGGGGGCCGATCACCGTTACACATCCCGATATTACTCGTTACTTTATGACCATGAGTGAAGCTGCTCAGTTAGTGATTCAGGCAGGAGCCATGGCAAAAGGCGGTGATGTATTTGTATTAGAGATGGGAGAACCCGTCAAAATTGTTGATCTTGCCACTGAAATGGTATTTTTATCAGGCCACACGATTAAATCAGAAACAAATCCTGATGGTGATATAGAAATCAAATTTACGGGATTAAGACCGGGCGAAAAACTCTATGAAGAGTTATTGGTTGGCGACAACTGCGAAGGGACAGAACACTCACGTATAATGCGCGCGCATGAGCAAGCAGTTCCAATAGTAGAACTAGAATCTTATTTATCGCTTCTACAAAAACACATAGAAACATTCAACCACAAAGAAGTATTTAATGCGTTAAAACAATCCTTTATTGGGTTTAATACTGCATCGCCTAACACCGAAGATTTATTGCACTACATTCGCAACTCTAATGTTGTTCAGCTCAAAACCAATAAACTCATCAACAAATGAATATAGCGAGATGCAAACCTGCAACATTAAGTGTGAGTTGCGTTGTTTATGACACTGATTATGATGTTCTAGCAACAACAATTAAGTCATTGCATATTGCCGTTCAAGAATCGGTAAAACAGGAAAGCCTAAAGGGTTGCCATGTTTATCTGATCAACAACCACCCCACTACCCCTGACTCATTTCAACAAGCCGCAGCACTAGCTCAAGACCTTTTCCATGATATTGAAATTATTAACGGCCATGGAAATATAGGTTATGGTAGAGCAAATAACCTAGCCATAAAACGCACACAATCCGATTATCACCTCATTTTAAATCCAGATGTGAAAATTGATACAGCGGCCATAGATGAAGGCATTAGATTTTTAACGCAGAATCCAGATGTTGATTTAGTAGCGCCGGACGCAACAAATAACGTGGGTGAACACGAATACCTCGCCAAACGCATGCCCAACCCATTAATTATTTTACTGAGAGGGATAAACAACACCACACTCAATAAAATTTTT
>SYDJ01000193.1 GCA_005801205.1 Gammaproteobacteria bacterium | reverse complement strand
ATATGCAAAGAGAATCTTCCAAGGAAAACACTCAAACCGCCCTTCTTCATAGAATCACCCTTCAAAAGAATAGAACTTTCCCTTATGCAATGATGCTTGATGCAAAAGATTTTACCGTTGAAAAGTACATTTGGAGCGTTTAGGCTTCTTCAAAGAAGTTAAAGTGGATACTAAAGAAGTTCCCGGTTCTTCTGATAAAGTTGATGTGACTTACGAAGTAGAAGAGCAGCCATCGGGCAGCATGAGTTTGCAAATAGGCTATGCGCAGTATTCTGGTATGTTGTTCCAAGCGGGCATTCAGCAGAACAACTGGTTTGGTACAGGTAAGCAAATTGGTTTTAACTTTAGCCACAACCGTTATCAAACTAGCTACAACCTAAGCTACACCGACCCCTACTTTACGCCAGATGGTGTGAGTCGTGGGTTCAGTCTCTATTACACCAAAAGTGATTACGGCTCATATAACGTGACTCCTTATAGTACTAACGTTTATGGCGGTAAATTAAACTTCGGCTATCCCATTTCGGACGTTGAGCGTATCGGTTTTGATATTGGTTTAAGAAGTTTGGAGGTTACTCCTACAGGCTATTCTTCTCAGGAAATCCTACGCACACCTCGGTTTATCGATGGCGTAGTTTACAACGCCGATCAATATCAGCGATTGATTGCTGCATCGGATAGTTATATATCCTTAGCTGATTATGAGGATTTGCGTAAGCGTCTATCATTGGGTGCAGATTATTTGTCCGGGACTTATGCGCTAAACCCTATTAGTAATGCTGTTTTAGCCGAAGAAGGCTTTATCGATAAATATGGCGATACCTTCAACGATGCGCAAATGAGTGTGTTTTGGTTGAAATCGACTTTAAACCGAGGCGTTTTACCTGATCGCGGTGCATCGCAGCGTATCTCGGCAGAAGTGACTTTACCTGGTGGAGACTTGGAATACTTCAAGTTAGATTATGATGCACAATTCTTTAAGCCCCTTACCAATAGCTTAACGTTGCGCTTACATGGACGCTTAGGTTATGCGGAAACCTATGGTAAGACCGACCGATTGCCATTCTTTGAAAATTTCTATGGTGGTGGTTTCGGCTCGGTGCGTGGGTTTGAACGCAATTCATTAGGCCCTAGAAGTACTGTGCAAGAAGCTGTTGACCTCATTGTTAATACGGTGTGGGATGACATTAATGGTGACGGTAAGCAGTCAGCCAATGAATTATCAAACCCAGCATTGGTTCTGTGCTCCGATGCAACGCGCTGTTCAGGTAGTTTACTGGGTAAGATTATTACCGCTCGCCCATTTGATGATTACGGCCGCACCCGTGGTGCATTTGGCGGTAACGTGATTATGGAAGGTAGTGCGGAGATTTTATTCCCATTACCCTTTATTAAAGATCAGCGCTCCTTACAGTCAACGTTCTTCGTGGATGCGGGTAACGTCTTTGATACCCATTGTGGTGCACAGCAAAGAAACTGTTATGCTGTGGGTTTAGATCAGATAAAAGCATCTTATGGTATAGGCCTAACGTGGATTTCCAGTTTTGGCCCAATGACCTTTGCGTTGGCTAAGCCGATTAGCAAAGAGAATCAATATGATCGCAAAGAGATCTTCCAATTCTCATTAGGTCAAACATTCTAAATTGCCTAAGTAGGCGTTTTGGCTGAATTTTTTTAAAACTTTAATTGCCGTTTATTATATTAAGAGGAAATGCTCGTGAACTTTACAAAAAAATGTGTGGCTGCAGCAGCTTTGTGCATGATGTCTGCGGTAAGTTTTGCAGAAACAAAAATTGCTGTTATTAATCCTGAAGGTGCAATTTTATCAACGGCTGTTGCAAAAGCGCGTTTTGAAAAATTAGAAAAAACGGCTGACTATGCTGCTACTAAAGCAAAATTAGATGGCATATCTGCAGATTTTAAAGCCTTGCAAGAGTCAGCTAAAAAAGACAGTGCTACTTGGTCTGCTGAAAAGAAAGAAGAAGTCGGTAAGAAGATGCAAGGTTTGCAACAAGATGCCCAATTCAATGGTAAAAAACTACAGACATCACGCCAAGAAACTGTAGAAGCTATTGCGCAAGAGTTAGGCGCAAAATATCAAACTGCACTTAAGCAAGTTGTTGATGCCGAAAAAATTGGTTTGTTGCTTGGCCCACAGGCAGCAATATTTGCAACACCAGAGTATGACATAACTGCAAAAGTGACTGATTTAATTAACAAAGCCAAGTAATTAATGTGGCTAATGTTACTGCCTGTTTTACCCTAGCCGAATTAGCTCAGCGCATTGGCGCTGAGCTGGTCGGTGACCCTCAGCATAAAATTTCTTCTTTAGCGACGCTGCACTCTGCGGTAGCAACTGATCTCAGCTTTATCGCTAACGCTACTTACAAAAAACATTTGGCAAACACTCAAGCCGGTGCCGTTATTTGCGCTCCAGATTTAGCGGAATTTATTCCAGGCAATAAATTAATTGTTGTTAATCCTTACCTTGGTTATGCGCAACTGACACCGCTATTTGATACATCCTTAATTTCTCAAGCAGGCATTCATCCTTCAGCGAGCATAGGTAGCAACTGTATTTTAGGCCAGAATATTTGTATTCAGGCCAATGCAGTGATTGGCGATGATGTAATTCTGGGCGATGGTGTTATCGTGGGTGCTGGTACTGTTGTGGGTGCTAATACCACTATAGGTGCAAGAACCAAGCTCTACGCCAATGTCTCTATCTATCACGGTATCAGTATTGGTACAGACTGTGTTTTCCACAGCGGTTGCGTTATTGGTGCAGATGGTTTTGGTTATTCTCCATCATCAGAAGGGTGGGTGAAAATACATCAGTTGGGTGGTGTATTTATCGGCAATAAGGTCGAGATAGGTGCAAACACCACAATTGATCGCGGCGCGCTGGACGATACTTTCATAGATGATGGCGTGATTATCGATAATTTGGTGCAAATTGGTCATAATGTGCGGCTTGGTAAGAATACGGCGATTGCAGCACATACCGCTATCGCGGGTAGTACGCAAATTGGTGATAATTGCACCATTGCCGGTGCGGTTGCCATAGCAGGCCATTTAACCTTGGCTGATAAGGTTCACATCACCGGTATGAGTATGGTGTCTAGCTCCATTAGCGAGGCAGGTTCTTATTCGTCGGGTGTGCCCTTAAGCCCTACCAAAGAATGGCGTAAAAATGCGGCGCGGTTTCGCCAGTTAGATAATTTGGCGAATCGCCTTATTAAGCTAGCGCGACGTGTGCCAGACGATGAATAACAACGAATAAGGCTCAGCAGCTGTTTATCCGTGAAATTCAACTCTTGTCTACTTTTATAAGTAGATACTGACAGATACTTTTTTGAAATATAGCTAAGGCCATTAACTATGATGGATATCAACGAAATCCGTGAATATTTACCGCACCGTTACCCGTTTTTATTGGTAGATCGCGTGATTGAATTGGTAGAGGGCGAATCGATTGTCGCTTACAAAAATATTACGGTAAATGAAGAAGTGTTTAATGGTCATTTTCCGCAAAGCCCCGTATTTCCGGGTGTGATGATTATTGAAGCCATGGCGCAAGCCTCGGGTATTCTCGGTTTTAAAACCATGAATAAAAAACCACAAGATGGCTCAATTTATTTATTTGCCGGTGTGGATGATGTGCGCTTTAAACGTCAGGTCATTCCCGGCGACCGTCTGCAATTGGAGTCACGTGTGATTTCAGAAAAGCGCGGTATTTGGAAATTTGAATGTAGAGCGACTGTTGATGGCGTCTTGGCTGCATCAGCAACTATTCTGTGTGCTGATCGTAAAATTTAACTGATCGTTGTATTTAAAATTTTGTTAAAAAGTAACGAGATAACATTTTGATTGATTTACGCGCAATAATTCATCCCAGTGCAAAACTTGCCGCCGATGTTCAGGTCGGCCCTTGGTCAATTATTGGTCCCGATGTTGAGATTGGTGAGGGCACTATAGTTGCTTCTCACGTTGTGATCAAAGGCCCCAGCGTCATTGGTAAGCACAATCATATTTATCAATTTTCATCGGTGGGTGAAGATACGCCGGATCTAAAATACAAAGGTGAGCCAACACGTTTAATCGTGGGGGATCATAATATTATTCGCGAAGGCGTGACTATTCATCGCGGTACAGTTCAAGATCGTAGTGAAACTACCATCGGCAGTCATAATTTAATTATGGCCTATGTGCATGTTGGTCACGATAGTGTGATTGGTAATCACTGCATTTTAGTGAACAATACTGCGCTTGCTGGTCACGTTTATATTGGCGACTGGGCAATTCTAAGCGGCTATACACTCGTGCATCAATTTTGCAAAATTGGTGCGCACAGTTTTACCGGTATGGGTACTGCAGTGGGTAAAGATATTCCTGCCTATGTGATGGTTACCGGTAATCCTGCGGAAGCGAAAAGTATTAACGCTGAAGGTTTACGCCGTCGTGGTTTTAGCAACGAAGAAATTGCCACCATTACTAAAGCTTATAAGTTAATTTATCGCCGTGGTTTAACTATTGACGAAGCCTTGGTTGAGCTAGATGCTTTGCTGCCTACTTGTGAGCGCTTGTTGCCCTTAATTCAATCCATCAAAGAATCTACACGCGGTATTGTTAGATAAAAATTATTTTATTTCTTAACAATAATAATGAACGAATAAGAAATTTTTATTGAGGCTAAGAAATGGAACCTATACACATTGGCATTGTTGTCGGCGAAGCCTCCGGCGATATTCTGGGTGCCGCATTAATCGCTGAATTACGCAAAATTTACCCTAATGCTAAATTCTCTGGCATTGGTGGCCCACGCATGTTGGCGCTCGGCTTTCACTCTTATTTTCCGCAAGACCGCTTGGCGGTAATGGGTTTAATTGAGCCCTTAAAGCGCCTGCCTGAATTGTTGCGCATCCGAAAATTCCTGCGCGAACATTTTATTGCTAATCCTCCTGCCGTATTTATTGGTATAGATTCCCCAGACTTTACTATTTCGCTTGAAGGTTCACTGAAAGAGAGGGGTATAAAAACAGTTCACTATGTGAGCCCTTCTGTGTGGGCGTGGCGACAAAAGCGCGTGTTTAAAATTGCAAAGTCTGTTGATCTGATGTTAACGCTTTTGCCTTTCGAAGCTGCATTCTATGAAAAACACAATGTGCCGGTAGAATTTGTTGGGCATCATCTTGCCGATGAAATTCCAGATCATGTTGATAAGTTTCAAGCTCGACGCGAATTGGGTATTCCCGAGCATGCGCGTGTTGTAGCGTTATTGCCCGGAAGCCGTGCCAGCGAAGTGGAGCGCATGGGCAGAGTATTTATGCATGCCGCCGTGTTTTGCTTAGAGCAAGACCCAGGATTATTGTTTTATATTCCTGCCGCTAATTCAGACCGTTATCGTCAACTGCATCATCAATTAAATGATTATGTAGATTTTCCAATCCAGTTATTCAATGGCAACTCGCACAAAGTGATGGCAGCAGCAGATGTACTTTTGTTGGCTTCTGGTACTGTAACGCTTGAAGCGCTGTTGCTGAAAAAACCAATGGTAGTTGCCTATAAAATGGCACCGTTAACCTTTAAGATTTTGAAATGGCTGGTTAGAACACCTTATGTTTCCTTGCCTAACTTATTGGCCAATAAACTCTTAGTGCCAGAGCTACTGCAAGATGATGCTACGCCCGAAAAATTAAGCGCTGCCGTCATCAATTATTTTGAAAATCCTGATGAAACTCAGGCCTTGTGTAATACCTTCGCGGATATGCACGGTATTTTAAAACGCAATGCCAGTGAGCGCGCCGCCGCCGCAATTGCAAAACTTATTAATCACTAATAATTTACGCGGATCGCAACTATGCTTGAACCCTTTGTTTGTTCGTATCAGGGAATATTATTAGCGGGTTGCGACGAAGTAGGGCGTGGCCCTTTAGCGGGCGATGTAGTTGCAGCAGCGGTTATTCTCGACCCAGAAAATCCGATCCTTGGTTTGGATGACTCCAAAAAATTGACCGAAAAAAAACGCGAACTCTTATTTGATGAAATAAAACTCAAGGCTAAAAGCTGGTGCGTTGCGCGCGCGTCTGTAGCAGAAATCGATAGTATTAATATTTTACAAGCAAGTTTGTTGGCGATGCACCGTGCCGTGCAAGGCTTACACATTCAACCTGAGTATGTGTTGGTGGATGGCAATAAATTACCTCAGTGGAATTACACCGCCGAAGCTGTAGTGAAGGGTGATAGCCGTGTTGCTGCGATTAGCGCGGCCTCAATTTTGGCAAAAGTTGTACGCGACCGCGAAATGGTGGAGATGGATAAACTCTATCCCGGTTACGGTTTGGCGGATCACAAAGGTTACCCCACAAAAGTGCATATGGATGCGCTGGATAAATTAGGCGTTACGCCCATTCATCGCACCTCATTTGCGCCGGTGCGAGCTAAAATCGAACAGATGAAGTTATTTTAATGGCCACTATTTGCGATGCCGATTTACACCACTTAAAACCCGGCAAGCGCGTTGTGTTGAAATCGTTTAATGGATGTTTGATTGCGCCGCATGATGTAAAGCCCGAAGAAAATTATTGGCAATTGATTGGTTGTAAAGCGGTAGTTGAAGTGGCTAATGATACTGATCGAGTGTTAGTTAAATTTGAGCGTGATTTGTCAAGTTTGAGTTTGGTTAATCACAATGAATTGCCAAATACTTTGTGGGTATTGATTAGCGATTTAAAATTTGTTTGTCGATATTGAAAATTCTCCCGTGGAATCTGCCACACCTATTATTGAAAAGCCATGACCGCAAATTTCGTACATTTACGCCTACACACCGAATTTTCGCTCGTCGATAGCCTTGTGCGCATTAAAAAGCTGGTTAAGCGCGTGGCTGATTTGGATATGCCTGCCTGCGGCATTAGCGACCAATGTAATTTCTATGGGCTGATTAAATTCTACAAAGCTGCACAGGGTGCAGGTATTAAACCCATTATCGGCAGCGATTTCTGGGTGGCAAGCAGCGATAGCGAAGGCAAGCCAACTATCATCACGCTCTTAGCCATGAACAACACCGGCTACAAAAATATTATCGAATTAATTTCCCGCGCTTGGCGTCAAGGTCAACAGCAAGGCGTTGCTTATGTGCAACGCGAATGGGTCAGTGAATTTAGCGAGGGCTGTATAGCTCTCTCGGGCGGAAAATTTGGCGATGTAGGCATGTGTTTGCTCGCTGGTCGCGCCGAACAGGCACAAGAATTACTACAAAGTTGGATGCAAGATTTTCCCAATCGTTTTTATTTGGAGTTACAACGCACCGGGCGAGAAAACGACGAAAGTTATTTACACTCCGCTGTTGCGATTGCAGAAAGTTTGCAGTGCCCTGTGGTTGCCACTAACGATGTGCGCTTTTTAAATCGCGATGAATTTGAAGTACACGAAGCGCGGGTGTGTATCAGTGAAGGTCGCGCGCTTGATGATTCGCGCCGCGAACGCCGCTACAGCGAACAGCAATATTTGCGTTCCGCTGAAGAAATGACGGAACTGTTTAGCGATATTCCAGAGGCATTAGAGAACACGCTGGAAATTGCCAAACGTTGCACCGTCAATATCCAAATGGGCAAATACTTTTTGCCGGCATACCCCGTTCCCGAGGGTTTAACCGAAGGCGATTTTTTTAGAAAAATTTCTGAAGAAGGGTTAGAAAAGCGCCTAGAACGCATCCTTGATAAATCTGCCGATGATTACGCCGAGCGCCGCAAAGTTTACGATGACCGTTTGAAATT
>SYDJ01000192.1 GCA_005801205.1 Gammaproteobacteria bacterium | reverse complement strand
GAATGGGAATATGTAGCTCGTGCTGGTAGTGCTGCGCGCTATTGGTGGGGTGATAGTGAGCAAGATGCAAAAGGAAAAGCCAACTGCAGGCGCGGCTGTTCAAGCAGCTTCTCAGGGTTATTTGGCAGCAAAACTGCGCCTGTTGGAAGTTACTTACCCAATCCCTTTGGTGTCTTCGATACTGCCGGAAATGTGTCAGAATGGGTGCAAGATTGTTATGAAGAAAACTATACCGATGCTAAAGCCAATGGCAGCGCTCACGAACATAAACAATGCCAAGGGCGTGTAGTGCGTGGCGGCTCCACCAAAGATAATATCCAGCGTTTAAGTTCCAGTGCTCGCGACAATATTCCTTCAGGATATCTAAACGAAACTCTAGGTTTTAGATTGGTCATGGAATTAAATTGATAACTACACAATAAAAAAATGGCGGAAGATTTAACCCTTCCGCCATTTTTTATCCGCGATTACTAATGAGTGTGCAGTAAAGAATACTGTTCAATTCAAAACTCGCCGTGACAAATTGCAGGAGCAATTTGCACAGCGAAGCTGCCCGAAGGGTAAACCACACGGATGTGGTTTATGAATACTTCCCTGTAGGCTCGGACGCGGCATCTCTACGCGATCCCGTCGCTTCGAGAAACTTCCTACATCCATGTAGGTCGTCCATGCCGCATAGGGTTTTGAATCAAACAGTATTCTTTACTTATGCCCTGTTAGTAACTGCTTAATCTTTCTTCAATACCGCCACAAACATTGCATCAGAATCTTGTTGCGGAGCACCTAACATAGTTTGGCTTACTAAACTAAAGTGTGGATGCTGTTCTAAAAACCATGCTACTTGGGCTTCGTTTTCACTCACTTGCCAGCTGCAGGTTGCATAAACCAAATGCCCATTGGCACGCACACCTTTTTCGGCGTTAGTCAAAATTTGACGCTGCAAGGTCACAAGCTCTTCGGTATCAGTTGGATTAAAACGCCAGCGTGCGTCTGGGTTGCGTCGCCATGTTCCGGCAGAACTACAAGGCGCATCTACCAATACCCAATCAAACCCTTTCTGCTGCGCAACTTCTTTTGGCAAACGCAAAGGTTCATCACCAGCCCATTCAAAGCTGCGAATATTATGGAATTCTGCACGCTTACTGCGGCGTTTTAATTCTTCCAATTTGTAGCCGTGTAAATCTGTTGCTATGACTACGCCTTTATTGTTCATGCGCGCTGCAATCGCGAGAGATTTTCCACCAGCACCTGCACAACAATCCCACACTTTTTGGCCAGACTTTACATCAATGGCTAAGGCAATCTGTTGACTAGCCAAATCTTGAATTTCTACCCAACCTTCTTTGTGAGCTTGCGCGCCCGACAAATGTTTACCGCCGCGAGCATACAAGTGACCATTTTCATCTAACTCTACGTGCACAGAATCTTGTTGTAGTTTTTTAACAACATCTTCTATTGGTAGATTTTTTTGAATTCGCAACCACAAAGGCGGCGCACTATTTTGTTGCTCAACAAACTCTGTTAATTGTTCGTGGGTCCAGTGCGAAGCTTCTCTTCGTTCTTCCAACAAAGGCAACCACTGTGGGCGCAAACCAGACCACAATAAAATTTCTTCTGCTTGTTCAGTCACACTAAAATGTTGCTCTAATTTCTCAAACCACGCTTTACGTGCAACAGCATCGCGCAATGCTTTTGGCGCAGCATTTTCATTTTGTTCGCGTTGAGCAATCCAAAACCAAAAAGCCGCTACTGGGATTTTTTTTGCACTGGATTTTTCCCAAGTCTGATCCCATGCCGACCAATCGAACATTGCTTGTTTCTGATAACTTTCTTCCATAGCGCAAGCCAATTGGAAATAACGCATAGCCGAGAACATGCAAAGGCTCAATTCACGGTTTTCATTTTTGGAAGTGGCAAACTCAGAATAAGGATTGGTGTTTTTGCGCAGGTGATTTTTCAACCACTTATCCAAGGGCATCCAGTCATTTTGCATTAACCAGTTGCGCCACAGGTCGAATAAGGTGTCGTAGGGGATTTTGTTGGGAATTGCCATTGCAGAAGTCCAAGTACTTAAAAATGGCGTGCAGTATACGCTGGATCAGAACTCACTAACATAAATTGATCATCCCGTTCGTCCTGAGCATCAATATCAAATTGACCGGGGAATCGTCATCCCGTAGGGATCCAGTGACTTTAAAGGCGTAAAGCCACTGGATCCCCTGCGGGGATGACGAGCAAGAGGCTTAAGTAACCACTATTCGACTCTGAAACCACAAAATAATGGGATAAGCAGCAGGCCAAATCCAAAAAAAACGATTTAGCCCAAATAGGCATGCATTAGCTAAATGAAAGGTCGCAGCAATCACGAGCGCCGCTATAAGTGCATAGTGATTCAATAAAGACAGAGGGAATAGCAGCTCAAATACAATCACCGACCAACTCATAACAAACATCAATCGCGGTGATTGCGCCCACCGGCGGGCGTGTTCGCTCACTGGGTAGGCCGTAATCGCAAACACATCAGTTAAGGCTTGGCCGCTGCGCCAATCAGCATTAATGATTTTGATGTAGCCTGATTGAAAGTAAGAAAAGGTTAACTGGAATGCTAAATAACCTAAGGCAATTTGCTGCCAAAACTCAGTAGGCGCGATGTGCGATAAAAATAAACACAGCAACACCAGCATACTCATGCAATCGCTACCGCCGTTATAAGGGCCTTGAAAGCGATAAAGCAGAACACACGAAACAATTAATAAGCCCGCCTCAACCAATACTGGCTGAAAACCCATTAACAGTAAAAACGAAAGGAACAGACGAATAACACCCCAAGTCTTCTCTGGCTGCAAACCACGAATATATTCCAAGCTTTGCTGCGCATACGCAAAGGCTAGGATAATCTCAGAATAGCGAACCGCTTGCTCTAGCAACATTAAGCGGCTCCTTTTTCTGACGAAGCAGAAATTAAAGCCGAATCCACAAGCAATAGAGGCGTTGCCACAAAGGTAACTTGCTGATTAATCACCTGCCCTTCACGCATCACCGCGCTTAGGCGATAGGTCACATAAGGTTTGGCCGAATCTACTTTTATTTCACCGCTATCAATTGCCGCTAAAATTCGCCGCATAATCTCCTGCTCTCGCATTTCAGAGTAGCCTTCAAATAATCGCTCAGCACACGTATTGATATACAGCGTTTCATTCCACTCAGGGTTATGCAACAAACGCCAGAGCCCACTTTTCAAACTGACTTTTGCAGGGCGCGGGCGAAATTCTTGCCAAGCATCAGGCTCGTCATTCTCATTTGTTAAAAAAGTAAAATGAATACGCGGCGACGGGCCTATGCTGCTGAAGAATCGCCATGAGGGGAAAATGACGGGCAAGAGGAGTTTTAGCATTTTTTCTTACAACGCCTTTTTCTTCAAATGCTCAATTTGATCACGCAGTTTACCCGCCACTTCAAACTCCAAATCTTTTGCGGCTTGGAACATTTGTTTTTCGAGTAGCTCAATAGACTTCCAGAGATTTTTTGGGTCGATATTGACCGCGTACTTGCCTTGCTTCTCTGCAACGGCAGCGCGATTGCGTGCGGCGCGGCTGCCGGCTCCGGGAACCACGGAGGTTTCCATAATATCCTGTACGCTTTTACGGATACCTTTTGGGGTAATATTGTTGAGCGTATTGTGTTCGATTTGTTTTTCGCGGCGGCGATTGGTTTCATCGATTGCGCGTTTCATTGAATCGGTAATTCTATCGGCATACAAAATGGCGCGACCATTGAGGTTACGTGCGGCGCGGCCGATAGTTTGAATCAGTGAGCGATCTGAGCGCAAAAAGCCTTCTTTATCTGCATCGAAAATGCACACCAGCGAAACCTCTGGCATATCCAAACCTTCGCGCAGTAAGTTAATTCCTACCAGCACATCAAACTCACCCATACGGAAATCACGAATAATTTCTACACGCTCTACGGTATCAATATCCGAATGCAAATAGCGCACCCGGGTGCCGTGCTCTTGTAAATATTCGGTGAGATCTTCTGCCATGCGCTTGGTGAGCACGGTAATCAGTACACGCTCATCTTTCTCTACACGTATGCGAATTTCTGAGAGTGCATCGTCAACCTGCGTACCTGCGGGGCGAATTTCAATTTCAGGATCAACCAAACCTGTGGGGCGTACAATTTGTTCAACCACCTGCCCTTGGTATTCAGCTTCGTATTTTCCAGGCGTTGCAGATACAAAAATCATTTGCGGTGCAAGCCGCTCCCATTCATCAAATCGCATCGGGCGGTTGTCTAGTGCTGAAGGTAAACGAAACCCGTATTGAACCAATGTTTCTTTACGCGAACGGTCGCCTTTGTACATGGCGCCGATTTGCGAAACAGTTACGTGTGATTCATCGATTACTAAGAGCGCATTAGATGGCAAATAATCAAATAACGTTGGCGGCGCTTCACCCGGTGTGCGGCCCGACAAATAACGTGAATAGTTTTCAATGCCGTTGCAATAGCCAAGCTCCTGCATCATTTCCAAATCGTAACGGGTACGCTCTTCCAAGCGCTGCGCTTCAACAAGTTTGTTATGTTCACGCAGATATTCCAAACGTTCACGTAATTCTTCTTTAATTTTGTCGATAGCTTCAACAATCGTTTCGCGCGGTGTTACATAGTGGGATTTGGGATAAATACTGATACGGGAAATTTTATGTTGCACTTCACCGGTAAGCGGATCAAAGATCGAGAGGTTTTCAATTTCATCGTCAAACAATTCAACGCGCACCGCATCGCAATCAGAATCGGCGGGATAAATATCAATGACATCACCGCGTACACGGTAATTGGCGCGATAAAAATCGACATCGTTGCGCGTGTATTGCAATTCGGCCAAGCGGCGAAGAATAGAACGTTGATCGATTTTATCGCCGCGCACCAAATGCAACAGCATTTTCATATAGGCTTCGGGATCACCCAAACCATAAATGGCAGAAACCGTTGCCACTACGATGGCATCTTTGCGCTCCATTAAAGCTTTAGTGGCCGACAAACGCATTTGTTCGATGTGTTCATTAATTGATGCGTCTTTTTCAATAAAGGTATTTGATGAAGGCACATAGGCTTCAGGTTGGTAAT
>SYDJ01000191.1 GCA_005801205.1 Gammaproteobacteria bacterium | reverse complement strand
GGCCATTTTTCTTATCTTTAAAGATGGGTGTAATAATCTCGGCCTTGAGCAACTTGGGTTTTACCGCGCTGAAATATTCATTAGAGGCGAGATTAATCACCACCGAGCTGTTCAATGCTGCAAGCTGTTTGTTTATCGCCTTGGTAATGCTATCGCCCCAAAACTCATAGAGATTTTTACCGCGCGAATTGGCAAAGTTGGTGCCCATTTCTAAACGATAAGCTTGCATTAAATCCAGCGGGCGCAATAGACCATAGAGCCCAGAAAGAATGCGTAAATGCTGCTGAGCGAACTCAATATCTTCTGGCGAAAAGGTTTCGGCCCGCATGCCCGTGTACACATCGCCTTGAAACGCAAACAGCGCTTGCTTGGCATTACTCGGTTTAAATGGCGTTCTCCAACTGGCGAAGCGATCAAAATTAAGCGTACCCAACTTGTCGCTAATGCTCATGAGCTGCGAAATATCGTGCGGCGCGAGCACGCGCAATTCGCTGATCAGTTGTTTGGATTCTTTAAGAAAATCCGCCTGCGTGAATTCGGTAGTAGGCGCAGGCGTTTCAAGATCGAGGGTTTTCGCAGGGGAGATCAATAACAGCATAAACAGATTTCAATTGAGAGTGAGAACACAAAGAATTATTCCGGCTTTAAAATTTCCTGCCACCAATTTAAAGGCGTTTGGCCGTCGATGGGGTCGTAAACATTGCCGTACATCCAAGCACTGCGACCATCTTTGCCGAGGTGTTGATTGAGCAAATCTTCTACCACGCTGAAACCGCAGCTCACATGAATGGAGTAAACCAACATACGCGGCGTTTCTATATCCAGATCACCGCCGAGTTTTTCAATTTCAGGCGTAATCGCATCGGCCAGCGGGGCAATGTCATCGCGGCTAAAAACGCGTACATTCAAATTGCCGCTGCGCTGCACAATTTCAAATTCTTGATTGGGTACATCGCAACGAATGACATCGCCACTCGCCAAGCCTTTAATAAACGCGGGGGATTTCACTAATTGCATGTGGCCGTTTTCTAACTCGCGCACGTGCATTTTTTCTACAATCGGTTGGCCGTTTGCGCCTAACCCGGCAAAGAGTTCTATCACTTGTAAGGCTTTCATTTCTTGGGTCTCGTACGCACGTTAGTGTGCTAGGTAGCTTAGTTAAGCGGTATTTGTGTGGCATTATATCTGAGATACCTATTCAATATTGGAGGAACCATGAAACACCTCATACGCTTATTGACCTGCGCCTTAGTAGCCGCAAGCCTCACTGGCTGTGCCGTAAACCCAGTTACCGGCAAGAAAGAAATGATCATTGATTCTGTGCAGCAGGATATTTTTACCGGCCAACAAAACTACGGCCCCAGCCAGCAATCTCAAGGCGGCAAGTATGTGGTTGACCCCGGTTTAACGGCTTACGTGAATCAGGTGGGTAAAAAAATTGCCAGTGTAGTCGATGGCCCTAAGCTGCCCTATGAATTTGTCGTCTTAAATAACGACACCCCCAACGCATGGGCGCTACCCGGTGGCAAATTGGCTATTAACCGTGGGCTCTTAGTGCAATTAGACGATGAAGCACAACTGGCGGCTGTGCTCGGCCACGAGATTGTTCACGCCGCCGCACGCCACAGTGCCAGCGCTAAAACTCAACAAATGGTTGTCGGTGCAGGTGCTCTATTAGCAGGCGCGGCAATTGCCAACAAAAAACCGGAATACGGCATTCTGGCCGTAGGCGCATTAGCCGTAGGTGCTAATGCGTGGAACTCCAAGTATTCACGCGATCACGAGCTAGAATCCGATAAGTACGGTATTAAGTACATGGTGAAAGCCGGTTACGACCCACAGGCGGCGGTAGAACTACAGGAATTGTTTGTGCGTATGTTCGATAAAAAAGAGCCTAATTGGCTTGAGGGTTTATTTGCCAGCCACCCGCCCTCGCGCGACCGCGTAGCAGCTAACCGTGCAGAAATTGCTACATACCCCAAAGGCGGCGCGCGCAATAAAGAGGCTTTCCAGCGTGCTTTAGCACAACTTAAACACGATCAAGATGCTTACCTCAGCTACCAAGATGCAATGAAAGCGGCCAAATCCAGCCAGTATGATAAGGCGCTAACCTTGGTCAATGGCTCCATTCAAAAGCAACCTAAAGAAGCCCTCTTCTGGGAATTAAAAGGCCAGCTCTTATTGCAGACTGATCGCAATAAAGAAGCCATTCCCGCACTAGATAAAGCCATTACAACCAACCCCAATTTCTTTCGCCCCTATATTTATCGCGGCATGGCGTACAAAAAGTTAGGCAACACCACCAATGCAGCACGCGATTTAGTAGCCAGCCAGCGTTTATTACCTACTCAAGAAGCCAGTGAAGAACTCGGTGAAATAGCGCTGGCCAAAGGCGATAAAAATACCGCCCGCAGCTATTTTGAACAGGTAGCCGCTGGTGGAGGTAAGGCCGGCGAGCGGGCTAAAGCGAGATTGGCGCAAATTCAGTAACTGCACATTAATGCACTACCCCTTAAGAAAACGCCGCTCGCCCATTGGCCAGCGGCGTTTTTTATGGCGATACCCTTGATACCTGTGGCCTAGGCTTAGGTTCTAAAGAAATGCAGCCATGCAAACGCGTTTGCTTGCGGTTATTTTTCACTACATTGTTTCCCTAGAACGACACCTCCCTTGCACAGGCCTAAGGTATTTAAGACGAAACCCGCGCAGGCGTATGTTCAACCGAGTAATCCCTAGCTTGGCTGACTAACAACACCGGATTGCAGTTCTACAGGGAGGCCTCCTATTTTCCCGTTGGGAGGTTCACACCGGCTTTCGTACTCTGTAATAACAATAAATCGACAGGCATTAAATCTACAGGTACTCATTATGAAAAACCGTTACTCAGCGGGCCTTATCGCCCATGCTCCAAAAGTACTATTAGGCTTAGCAGGATTGGTATTCGCCAATATCAGCTTGGCGCAACTCGGCTTGCCCGCCACGCTTCAGGCGGAAAGCTACAACTACATGAGCGGTATCCAAACCGAAACGACGAGCGATACCGGCGGCGGCCTCAACGTGGGCTACATTGATAACGGCGATTGGATGGCCTACTCCAATCAAGTGGTTAGCATTCCCAGCACTGGCTCCTACGATGTGCAATACCGCGTAGCCAGCGCCAGCGGTGGCGGCAGCATTCGCTTAGAGGAATCGGGCGGTGCCACCAACTACGGCACCATCTCAGTTCCCAGCACTGGCGGCTGGCAAGCCTGGACCACCATTACCCAGCGCGTAACCCTGAGCGCAGGCAATCACACCTTTGGTGTAGTGGCCGCTACCGGTGGGTTCAATATCAACTGGTTCAAAATCAATGCAGTACAAACCAGCGGCTTGCCCGCCATTAAACAAAGCGGTCAGTACTGGGTTGATGCCAGCGGCAAACGCGTAAACCTGCGCGGCACCAATATCGGCAACTGGTTAATCCAAGAATTTTGGATGATGGGCGGCTCCATGACGGGCATCAACGACCAGTGCGCCTTGGAATCTAAACTTTCCCAACGCTTTGGCAACACCGAAAAAGAGCGCTTGATGAAAGTCTTCCGCGACAGCTACATCACCACCCGCGATTTCGATTTAATGAAAGGCATGGGGATGAACGTAGTGCGCATACCCTTCTTATATAGCCTGATCGAAAACGAATACGCGCCCTACACCTTGCGCCCAGACGCATGGCAATACTTGGATTGGGCCGTTAACGAAGCCGAAAAACGCGGCATGTACGTAATTCTGGATTTGCATGGCGCAGTAGGTGGCCAAGCTGCTGCTAGCGAACAACACGATGGCTGTATTGGCGCGGCAGAAATGTGGACCAACAACACCTATTGGGACAGAACCAAGTGGTTGTGGGACAACATTGCCCAGCACTACCGTGGTCGCACTGCCATCGCCGCCTATGATTTGTTGAACGAACCTTGGGGCACAGACGCTACTACCTTGGCCAATCGCTCTTACGAATTGTTCAACGTAGTGCGCGCGGCAGACCCGACTCACGTGATTTTATTGCCCGGCCACAACAGCGGCATAGATGCTTACGGCAACCCGAATAGTCGTGGTTTGACCAACTCATCATTGTGGATGCACTTCTACCCAGGTTTGTGGGGCTGGAACGACACTGCAGCTTACGGCGCAGGCCAAGCGAATATGCACGCCAACTGGTTGCACTGCAATCAAGATGGCACCGGCGAATCTTGCACATGGCGCGACAAAATCAATGGCATTCAAACGCCGTTCCTAGTGGGCGAGTTCCAACCCTGGACGCTATTGGGCAGCTACGGCGGCCAAATCACCCGCAAAACCTACGACATTTACAACATGTACGGTTGGGCAGCGACTAACTGGGCGTACAAAACCACCTCTAACGCTGGCTCAAATGGCAACACCGATTTATGGGGCTGGGGCATGGTTCAGAACAGCAGCAATGGCGGCACCATGAGCAATATTGATGTGAACTCAGCGAGCAGCGCGCAAATCGAAGCTTGGTTCCGCAGCTTCGCCACTCAGCCATTGGTGCGCAATGAAAACATCGCCTATTGGATGAACTGGAAACCTACCGTGGGCAACCGTGTAGAAGCCGAAATGTTTAACAATCACAAAGGCATCCGCATGGAAACCACCACCGACACCGGCGGCGGTTTTAACGCAGGCAGCACCGACGACACCGATTGGATGAGCTACCCCATCAACATTCCAACCAGTGGTAATTACACCTTCCAAGTACGCGTCGCATCACCCTATTCCGGTGGCCAATTAGTGCTGAGTAAAAATGGCGTAGATGTCGGCGTAGTTGCAGTACCCAACACCGGCGGCTGGCAAAACTGGCAAACGGTTTCAATCACCGTGAATCTACAAGCGGGCCAACAAGACCTTTCTATTTTTGTAAGAAAAGGCGGCTGGAATATCAACTGGTGGCAGTTGAATGCGCAGTAAGTTTTAAATTGTTGTAAGAAAGCGAAAGGCCAGTACAGAAATGTGCTGGCTTTTTTGTTTTTGGGGATGGTTGGATTTTTGGGGTTGGGGGAGATATAGTCGGCGGCTGTCAAATAAACCGTCAGGTGCCGCAATGATTGAGTCTCTGAAGGCGGACGTAAAAGCCTATTTCCAGTCTACTGCCAAACCGCGTAATGAAAACTTAGTGATTTGGGATGGGTTTGATGAGCTTACTAAGCCCATCGCCGTGGATTTCTTCAACGGAAAATCTTGGGAAGACCTTCTTCATTATCTTCAGAACCCAGCGGTCGGTTACGCCTATTTAGAAGAGTGGGCGGTTCTTAGCCCGATAGCGCTTGCCTATTACCTACGCGCTTATTTGGAGTTTCTGATAGAAACATTGAGCGGCCAACAAGATCATGATGAGTGGTATATCAGTGATTTTTTTCATTGGCAGTACCAAATGATTTACATGCATAAGGGAAGCCCGCTAAGCCCTAAGCAGACTGCAGTTATTGTAAAAATTGCAGAACACGTTGTCATTGAAATTAAAGACTATCAGCGGTTCGCTGACATTGGCGATGATATTTTGATAAACATCGATCTGTTCCTGAAGGAGTTAAATCAATACGGTAAGTAGGGCGGGTTAGTTACCTAGTGACGTAACCCGCGAATTATTTCAACCTCACAAACATATCCGCGTGAGTTACGCTAGTTCCCAAGCTCCTGCTTGGGAATTCACTTATTCCCGAGTGGATCGAAGCCCATAGCCCAAAGCTCCCCGTAAACCCGTTCGAATAAACCCACCCGTACTCCGTCCCAATTCCCACTTTAGGTATTTGCGTTCGAATAGGTGTATTCGGGCGCGCGCCTGCGCACTTCCTCTGAAAATAACCCATCAGTATTGTTTGCTTCACGCCCCCTCCAACAACTACTCAACGTGAAGCAGCAGCACTGCGTAAAAACCTAGCGGTTTGCCCATTCGGTAATGGGATTCACAATAAAAAACGATGTGTGCCCTCGCGGGCAATAACAATAAAAGCGGAGCCTTCAACATGTTTAAACACAAAATAACCAATCGCAGTCTTAAAGTAAGTGCGCTTACGATGAGCCTGCTCGGCTTGGTCGCCTGTGGCGGCGGGTCGTCTTCTGGCGGTAGTAAAAGTTCGGCCAGCAGCGAAGCGAGTTCCAGCTCATCAAGCTCAGTGGTGAGTAGCAGTTCATCATCCTCATCGTCCGTTCCTAACGAAGGCTTAACGCTTTTGCGTACCGACGGTAACAAGTGGGTAAAAGCCAGCGGCAATAAGGTTGACCTCAAAGGTACCAACCTCGGCAACTGGTTAGTGCAAGAATTTTGGATGATGGGCCAAGGCGGTAACGGCGTTATCGACCAATGTACCCTTGAAAACAAACTCACTGAGCGCTTTGGCTACAGCGAAAAAGAGCGTTTGATTAAGTTGTTCCGCGATAGCTGGATGACCGAGCGCGATTGGGATCAATTGCAAGCCTTTGGTTTTAACATTGTTCGCCTGCCCATTTTGTGGAATGTGATTGAAGACGAGAAGAACCCCAAAACCTTGCGCGCAGACGCTTGGCACTATTTGGATTGGACGATTGCCGAGGCTAAAAAACGCGGCATCTATGTAATCCTCGATTTGCACGGTGCAATCGGCGGCCAAACCCCGAATGACCACACCGGTTGCTCTGGCCAAAACAAGTATTGGACGAGCAGCGAATACCAAGATCGCACCAAGTGGTTGTGGGAGCAAATCGCCACTAAATATAAAGATGAACCTGTAGTTGCCGCTTACGACCCGCTCAATGAACCTTGGGGTTCAACTGCTGAAGATATGGCGGTGCGCGTGACCGAGCTGTACGAAACCATCCGTAAAATCGACAGCAAACACATTGTTATGCTGCCCAGCCACTACGGCAATATCGAAGTGTACGGTGACCCCGTTGCCAAAGGCATGACCAATGTCGCCTTTGAATTGCACCCTTACCCCGGTTTGTTTGGCGATCGCCCTAAGGATAGCCATTACGACATTCACCGCGATTGGTTACGTTGCGGCGCTGCTGGCACCGGCGGTGTGTGCGATTGGAACACCAAAATTACTGCACTTAAAACCCCATTCTTAATGGGCGAATTCCAACCTTGGCAATCCGCCGGTTTGGAGTTGGGCGGCAAGATTGCACGCGCCACTTACGATACCTATGCGGGTTACAACTGGGCCTCTACCAGCTGGGCTTATAAATTAGTGAGCGCAGCAGGCGGCCAAGGTAAAGGCACGTGGGGCATGGTGACTAACGCCATCAACTCCAACAACGATACTGGCGTTGGCTTGGTAGCTAAAGCAAGTACGTGGGATTGCGCCAACTGGAACTCTACGTTTGCAGATGCCTGCGCCAAGAAGGCCACCAGCATTAAAGTGGGCGGTACAGGCTCTAAAACTTATTACTTTGTGATTAAAACCGGCGCTAACGCAGGTGCAAACCCAGACATTACCTACGACAAAATCAGTATTGTGAACGATGCCACCAAAGCAGAAGTGATCAAAAACGGCAACTTTGGCGCTAGCACTGACTGGACAACCTTAAGTATCAGCGGCAGCGAAAACCTTGATTTCAACTACAGCGGTGCAGGCAAATTGCCTGTTGGCAGTGAGGGTGCAGTCTTGCGAATTACTCGCCCAGACGGCGTAACCGGTGAAATCAACGGCGGCATTTACCAAGCCATCACCCTTGAAGGCGGCCAAAACTACACCTTTAGCGGTACCTTTAGAGACAACGGCAGTACCAATACCTGGGCCGAAATGTACTTGATCGACCAAGCACCGGTTGAAGGCAAAGACGTATTGGATATGACCGGCAAAGTGGATTTCACCACCGCACCTGTCGCCGATATTGAAAAACTGTTCAAAAGCTTTGCCACCCAGCCGTACGATGTAAACAGCGGTTTGGCCAAGTATTTACCGGGCACAACAACCACTATTTACACCCTGCCCAAACGCCCAACCGGTTTGAAACTGGTACAAGGCACCGGCAGCGTTACGCTCAATTGGGATGCCAACACCGAGGCTGACCTCACCGGCTACAAAGTCTACCGTGGTCTTACCCCCAGCAGCGGCACAGCCTTGGCGGAAGGTGTGAAACTCAATAGCTATGTTGATACTACCGCCGTAGATGGCACTACCTATTACTACAGCGTAGTGGCCGTAGATGCCGAAGACGAAAGCTATCGCAGCGATGAAGCCGCCAACAAAATCAACTACACCCCTTTACCTGGTAAAGTTGAAGCCGAGGACTATACTTCTATGTCAGGCATTCAGTTGGAAGACTGTAGTGATACCGGTGGCACTAAAGATGTGGGTTACTTTGAACCTGATGACTACATCGAATTCAAAGTGTCCGTCGCCACTGCGGGCAACTTCACTATCGACTATCGCTTGGCTACCGCCAACGGCAGTACCGGCTTTGAAGTCTTAATCGACAACGTTAAAGTGGATGCCATGGCCGTACCTAACACCGGCGGCTGGCAATCTTGGAAAACCTACACCAGCCCAAGTTTTGGGTTGACTGCAGGCAACCATACGCTAAGATTCAAATCGATTGGCAAGGAATGGAACATTAATTATTTTGATGTGAAAGCCGCTAACTAAGCCTGCCAATATGAGATGAGCAAAGTGAGGTGAGCTAATAGCTCACCTCACTTTTTTGGTTAATTACAGAGAGCGATACTATGAGAAAAAAACTATTCACCGCCGCTACGCTACTCAGCGTGATGGCAGCAATACCGCAAACCAGCGCCGCCGAACAAGCCGCGCCGGCCAGCAAAACCATTAGCGTTTACACCACTGCCAAAGACACCACTCAGCGCTTGACCCTCACTGACACACTTAGCCTCAAACCTAGCCAACAACCGCCGGAAACCGATATCGCCGTATTCGTAAACCCCGATAAACGCTTCCAAACCTTTTTTGGTATGGGCGGCGCAATTACCGATGCCAGTGCCGAAGTGTTTAGCACCCTAAAACCGGCCAAAAAATCCGAACTCCTAAAAGCCTATTTCGACCCCAAAGTCGGTATAGGCTACAACCTGCTGCGCACCACGATTCACAGCTCAGATTTCAGCAGTGGCAGCTATACCTACATTAAAGAAGGCGATAAAGAACTGACTAGCTTCAGTATCGCCCACGATAAAAAACATCGCCTACCCATGATTAAGCAAGCCATTGCAGCGGCGGGTGGCAAACTCACCACCTACGCCAGCCCATGGAGTGCACCGGCGTTTATGAAAACCACCAATCACATGCTGCAAGGCGGCAAGTTATTACCCGAATACAACGATGCGTGGGCCACCTACTTCACCAAATTTATTAAAGCTTATGAGAAAGAAGGCGTACCCATTTGGGGGATTACCGTACAAAACGAACCCATGGCTAAACAGACTTGGGAATCCATGATTTACACCGCCGAGGAAGAGCGCGATTTCCTTAAAAATCACCTCGGCCCCATCATGGCTAAAGAAGGTTTAGGCGATAAGAAAATTGTCGTATGGGATCACAACCGCGATTTAATCAACCATCGCGTGAACACCATTCTGGGCGACCCAGAAGCCGCTAAATACGTATGGGGCGTAGGTTTCCACTGGTACGAAACCTGGACCGGCGGCGAACCAATGAACCGCAATGTGGCTGAAGTTCACCAACTCTACCCCAATGTCAATTTGCTGCTCACCGAAGCCACAGTGGAAAAATTCAATGCCGAGCGCTACCAACACTGGCCCAACGGTGAACGCTACGGCCATGCCGTCATCAACGATTTCAACGCGGGTGCAGTGGGCTGGACCGATTGGAATATTTTGCTGGATCAAAATGGCGGCCCAAACCACGTGCGCAATTTCTGCTTCTCACCCATTCATGCAGACACCAAAACCGGCGAGTTGATTTACACGCCTAGCTACTACTACTTGGGTCACTTCTCTAAGTTTATTCGCCCCGCTGCGGAGCGTGTGAGCGCCACCAGTAGCCGTAGTGCTCTACTCGTAACCTCATTTATGAATAGCGATAAGAGTTTAGCAACCGTGGTTATGAACCAAACCGATAACCCAATATCCTATCGCCTCTACATTGGCAACCAAGAGACCAGCGTGAAGATTCCAGCGCACGCGATTCAAACCTTGGTTTATTAATCTGTTTTACGTTTCATCGGTTTTACGCTCCACCCCTTTCGCTGTTGCTCTCTCTTTGCTGTTTACATTCCCCAATGTAAACAGCTTTTTTGTTTTTGGGCGTTGATATTTAGCGATCAAGTATTGTGCTTAAAGGTTGTTTAAACCCAATATCGATGCTATATATTCATTGTATATAGCATTCTTCGAGAGGTATTTATGTCAACCGGCTCCGTGTTTATCAACAACCGCACCCAGTCAGTCCGCTTGCCTGCAGAATCCCGCTTTCCCGACAATGTTAAAAAGGTATCGGTGCGTGTTCTTGGGCAAGATCGCATTTTGTCCCCCATCGAACATACCTGGGACAGTTTTTTTCATGCAACAGAATCCGTGAGCGATGACTTTATGAGCGAACGCGCCAGCCAAGAACAACGCGAGCGCGAGTCTTTCTAATGCTGAAATATATGCTCGATACCAATATCGTCATCTACGTGATCAAGCGTCGCCCAATCGAGGCTTTGGAAGCATTTAACACCCATGCAGGGCAGCTTTGCATTAGTGCTATAACCCTCTCAGAGTTGCTACACGGTGCCGAAAAAAGCACGCAACCCGAACGGAATTTACGCCAAGTAGAAGATTTTATTTCACGCCTTGAAGTTCTACCCTACGGCCTAAAAGCCGCCGCACACTACGGCGATATACGTGCAGACCTAGAGCGATCTGGCACCCCTATTGGGGTGAATGATTTGCACATTGCTGGGCACGCCCGCAGTGAAGGATTAGTGTTAGTGACAAACAATTTAAGAGAGTTTGAACGGGTAAAAGCCTTAAGGTTAGAAAACTGGGTGTGATTTGAAACATGCGTGTTTTGAATAGATGAGATCCCTATAGCCAGCCCACTGCTTGGTTAGCTTTGCTATATAGCCCAGTAAGAAAGACAGCACTCATAAAAAAGCCCGAGCAACAAAAAATTGCTCGGGCTTTTTATGACTACCAATCTAATCAATGACGATGCACAGCAGACTCACCCGATTGCGCCATACGCTCAAGAGAATCTAACACGCGAGTGCCCGCTACTTCCATGCGCTTTACTGCGTTTATAGTTGCCTCTGTGTTGCCACTGCTATGAGCTTCCACTGCAGCTTTAGCTTCGCGGTGAAACACTTGATGTGGCTCATCTACTTCTTTATAGCCATTTAAATGTGAATGCTGACGCCCCTCCCCTTCGCCATACCAGCGCCCCAAACGGCAGGTATGGTGATCAGAAAAGTCGCGCTCATTCTCATGAGATAAACCAAAGAGCACGCGATAAACGCGAAACTTAAATAATATGTGCTCAACCTTGGCCACTTCGCACAAACTGCGCAGGGAAGCGGCAGCAGTCGTTTTTTCAGATACTTTTGCAATATCTAAAATATGGCTAATGGTTTTTGCCGCTTCGGCACCATCGGTGCTAAACGAATCCGCCTGCTGCGCAAAGGAGACAATTTGCTCGCGGCTTGCAGCACTGTCTTCTCGCATTTGGCTAACCAAGGTAGAAATCTCACCCGTTGCTTGCGCGGTGCGCTGCGCAAGGCTGCGCACTTCATCCGCCACCACCGCAAAGCCGCGCCCTTGCTCGCCCGCACGCGCTGCTTCAATCGCGGCGTTAAGCGCTAATAAATTGGTTTGATCAGCAACACCTTTAATCAAATTCACAATGCCGCTAATTTGCTGCGCGCGGCTATCTAACTCTCCCACACGGGTTGCCGAGACTTGCGAATCAGTAGCCAGCTTACCCAAGTGGCCAGAAATTAAACTCACCGCCGTACTACAACTGGCAGAGGTCGCTTGCATATCGGCTGCGCGCGCTTTTTCGTCACTCATATTAGCCGCAAAACCACCAAGACTCTCTTGAACAGCGGTCATGGATTCAGCCATGGCCTGCAATTGCACCAGTAAATCTTTTACCCGCAAGAGCTCACTCTTGTCGTTATTCATGCTTCCGCGCAGCTTTTCGAGCTCTTGATTTGCTGCTTGCAAATCTGAATCGCGGGTATTGAGCGCGCGGCGAAGTGTGGATATCTCTTCTTGGGCGGCCATAAGTTCTTGTTTATTAAAGCCAAACATGATGAATCCTTGAGCGTCTAGGTATTGGAGTGCCTGCAATCAGACACGGTGTATGCCTAAGACTAGTTCATAAATTTGGCATAACACAATTTTTCCAATCTAATCCCGCAAAAAAACCTTAGAGCTAGTCGGCTTGGCAAACACATTCGCACCCACACTCAAATCGAGTGAGCGTTCTTGTGAGCGTGGCAACTCCACATGAATCACATCATCACTTACATTGTTTTTAAGTTCTATGCGCAACACCGAGCCTGCGGTGCTGACATGGGAAATAGTGGCTGGAATGGCGCCTTCACTATTGTCGGCTGATAATTCAATATCGTGTGGGCGAACATAAGCGATTGCGCTGTGATTATTCACACCATTGAATTCCGGCGCTGCTAATTTGTAATCACCAATATGTGCCCAGCCATTGTCTACGCGGCTGTGGAATAAATTCACTTGGCCGATAAAATCGTACACAAAGGGGCTGGCTGGATTATTGTAGATGTCATCCGGTGTACCTATTTGTTCAATCTTGCCTTTGTTAAGCACTACGATACGATCTGCCACTTCCATGGCCTCTTCTTGATCGTGGGTTACGAAAATTGAGGTGATGTGCAATTCATCGTGCAAACGGCGCAACCAGCGGCGTAAATCTTTACGCACTTTTGCATCGAGCGCGCCGAAAGGTTCATCTAACAATAATACTTTTGGCTCAACGGCAAGCGCGCGTGCTAGGGCAATACGCTGACGCTGACCACCGGACAATTGATGCGGATAGCGATCTGCCAGCCAATCGAGCTGAACCAACTCTAAAAGTTCATGCACGCGGCGCTTAATTTCTTCTTTGTTTGGGCGAGTCGCTTTTGGGCGAACCGTTAAACCAAAAGCCACATTGTCAAATACCGTCATGTGGCGGAACAACGCATAGTGTTGAAACACAAAACCCACATTGCGTTCGCGCACATGCACATCGGTAGCATCCTCACCGTGAAATAACACGCTGCCGCTATCTGGATTTTCTAAACCCGCGATAATTCGTAGCAGTGTGGTTTTGCCACAGCCTGACGGGCCG
>SYDJ01000190.1 GCA_005801205.1 Gammaproteobacteria bacterium | reverse complement strand
TTGATTGCTAAGGTAGGGTGTGGTTGGGGCTGCGCTTACTTATTCAGCACGTTATGCGACCATCTCGCTATGTAGACAATATTGAATGGTTTAATTTTTTAAAGGATAAGCTCAACCGAGTCTTAGGTTTTGAGGGATTAGAGATTGATGATTCGGGTCAGGTTAAATTGGTTGATAAAACCAAAACAATTTCCGAGGCCTCCGCCCGCGCCAGTAAACTCAAGCAAAATTTATTGGTTCGCAAAGTTCACCCAGATGTATTGTTCTTTTGCAGAGAAGAGCTCGTTGTAGATAACTATTTTCATGCAGTTTTTGAAGCGACAAAAAGCGTGGCTGAAAAAATTCGCCAAAAAACAGGTTTGCATTTAGATGGCGGTGCTCTTGTAGATGAATCTTTTTCATTTAATGGCAAAGTTCCCCACTTGGCATTGAGTGCGCTTCAAACAGAAAGCGAACAAAGTGAACAAAAAGGTTTCGCTAACTTGCTAAAAGGTGTCTTTGGTACTTTTAGAAATACAACAGCACATGCACCCAAAGTGCATTGGAAAATTGAAGAACAAGATGCATTAGATATCTTGTCGATGATCTCATTAATCCACAGGCGGTTGGATGGTGCGATAGCGGCCAAGAAAATGTACGAAGGAAATTAAAACGATAGCTAAATGAGTTTAGGCTTAAAAATGGAGCTGCTACATGAACAAATTAAATAATACTATTTGGAGTGCGTGATGGAGCCGCTTTTATCCCTTGCGTTTTCAATGCAATCAAACAAAGGTGTTTATACTGTATTGACGATTCGATCGAGTATGTCCCATTTCATACAAGCTTCAACTGTCGCGGAAATTCTATTTGATCAAATGCGTAAACTCCTGCGCTTGCAAGGCAGGGAGTGTGAGGCCAGTCAGGCTGAATTAATTTGGTGCAGGGATGTATATGAATATTCTCAGATTTAAAAAAATAAGAAATCACCGTATTTTCCGAGACTTTAATTGGCCTGGCGGAAACCTTTTGCCAGATTTTGCTCGGCATAATGTTATTTATGGATGGAATGGGGTAGGTAAGACAACTCTCTCTAATGTGTTTAGGCATATTGAACGTAAACAAGCGATCACAGAAGGCGAAGTAAGCGTATTGCTTGAGGGTGATATTATCGTTCTGGGTGAAAACTTTGAAAGTGAAAATCTTCCACAAGTTAGGGTGTTCAATAGAGATTTTATAAATCGTAGTATTTTTGAGCAACCGAATGAGCAATTGCCTCCTGTCTATTATCTCGGTGAAGATAGTGCAGACGCACAGCGTCAGATTGAGGAGCTTAGGACTCAGTTAAATGCAGTTAATACTCGTGTGTCAGAGGATGCTCGTGATTTAACTAACGAAATCTCCGCAATTGAAAAATTCCGCACTGATAAAGCGAGGACAATTAAGTCGTTATTGACGGCTCCCGGCAGCGCCTATAACAATTACAATGCGGGCAACTTTAAAGCCCGAGCTGATGAGTTGTTAGCTGGTACTCTAGTAACGCCATTGAGTGATGATACTCGCAATGAAAATCTAGAAAAAATCAGATCATCCGCAATGGATCTAATTGATCGGCCAACTCAAAATTATCCTGATTTTAAACAACTAACTACACGTGTAAATGAAATAATTGGTCGCTCGATCGTTTCAACTGTTATTCAAGAATTGCAAGAGAATCCCGCAGTAGCCAACTGGGTTAGTGATGGATTGATATTACATAAAGGTAATCCAAATTCGCAAACTTGCCAATTCTGCAAACAAACGCTGCCACTTAGTCGTATTAATCAACTTGATGGGCATTTCAACGATGCCTATTCTAATTTTCTACAAGAGTTAGATCTTCTTATTGCGCAGGTAGATGGCTACATTGAGGTAGTTTCGAAAACTACGTTGCCAGCAGAAGGGTTGCTTTATACAAACCTTCGCCAAAATTATATTGAGCAGGTGAGTATTTTCACCTCTAAGTCTTCGCAAGTGTCTGTGTACTTATCGTCGTTAAAAAGTGCGTTGATTGCTAAAAGAAGTCAACCTTTCATAGTTTTGAAGTTAGAAACGTACTTTACTTCATTACCGGCTGATTTAACTTGGGCTACCCTTGCAATAGGCCTTATGCAGATTTTTTTGTCGGTGGCAACAGAAGCGTTTGTTGCCACCGGTAAGGCGGCATTTGATGCAGCCTGTTCCATAATTGATCAACACAATCGTTTTACAACGAGCTTTCAAGATCAACAAATCGAAGCAAGGCGTACATTAGAAGTCAATGAAGTTGTTATTGTTATTGGTGAATATAGAGAAATGCTAAATTCTATTTCTCTCCTTCAAGAAAGCAAGGATTCAGCAACGTTGACTCAGCATGATTTAAGTATGCGCATCACTGATCTTGAACGCTCTATTCGGCAACATCAGCCCGCAGCGGAAGAGTTAACGAGAGACATGGCTGCTTATCTTGGTCGTAGTGAGCTTGAGTTTGTAATTCATGAAACTGGATATGAAATAAAAAGGCATGGCGAGCCAGCGTTACATCTAAGCGAGGGCGAACGCACCGCAGTAGCATTTATCTACTTTCTTAAAACGCTACAAGACACCAGTTTTGATTTGGCGAATGGTGTCGTCGTAATTGATGACCCTGTTTCGAGTCTGGATTCGAATTCACTTTATAGCGCTTTTGGTTTTATGCGATCGCGCATTCAAAATGCAAAACAAATTTTTATACTAACACACAATTTTACCTTCTTTAGGCAGGTAAAAAACTGGTTTAATCATATTGAAAATTTTCGAAATAGACCCTCAGATCTTTCGAATCTTAGAAATGTCCGGTTTTACTGCTTGAATTCAATATCAGATGTGAATGGCAGGTCATCAACATTGGTTATTCTGGATGAATTGCTTCATAAGTATGAGTCTGAATATCACCACATGTTTCAATTGGTAGTTAAGGCAAGCCAAATAGATGGTGCTGTTCCAATGGAACGTTTCTACTCTTTGCCAAATATCACACGAAGGTTGTTAGAAGCTTTCCTAGCGTTCAAACAGCCCGAAAAAACGGGAGAATTGTTTCAGCAATTGCGGGATCTTAATTTTGACGAAACAAAAAAAGCGAGAATAATTAGATTTACTAACACATACTCGCATCATGGCTTTATGCCGGAGCCAGCGCACGACATGTCCGTGCTTGCTGAGGCGCCTTACGTTGCTCAGGATGTTCTATTACTTATTCAGCAAATGGATAGAGGGCATTTCGATAGCATGTGTTTGTTATGTGGTGTGAACAATTTAGCTGCAATTGAAGCGATCGATGAAGCATAAGAAATATTTCGAAAAATAAAATTTGGTGATAAGAAATGGATGAAATTAAAAGTTTGTCAGGGTTTAGTAACAATGGTGTGTTGCTTAATGTTATTCGTGGTTGGCCTGCTGAGCGTATGGACTTTTTTGTGGAGCTGGTTGAACTGCTACACAGTGCAGGTGTTGATTTATGGCAGGGTAAAGGTCTGCGTACTATTCGTTGCGGCAGCAGAAGAACATCCAGCAAGATAGGTGATATTCGATTAGGCAGTATTATTTGTAAACCGCATAAACTGGCTTTTAGAATTGAAATAGAAAATACTTCGATTAAAAAGCACGAAGTGATATTGGTAGATGAAAATTATCTTCTCAAATTAAAAGAGTCGCTTGCCGCGTGGCATGAGTTATATGTTAATTCTGCTTACTATCAGGCTGAACATACTAAAGGTTTTTGGCCAAATGATTATGCCACCTTAGCGCAAGATGACGATGGTGATGCTGACGACGAGGCAGTTAATCTCACTGAGATTACACCGTACCGCAACGCTACTCCTACCTTAAATCAAATTCTGTTTGGTCCACCCGGAACAGGTAAAACCTTCTCAACAATTAATGCCGCTTTGGAAATTCTTGATCCTGAATTTTTAGCAGTGCACAGCGGTGAAAGAGACAAACTTAAATATAGATTCGATGAGCTTGTTAAAAATCAACACATCCGCTTTGTAACATTCCACCAAAGCTTTAGCTATGAAGACTTTGTAGAAGGCTTAAGTGCTGAAACTGAAAATGGTCAGATACGTTATGACGTGAAGTCAGGCGTATTCATGCAGCTCTGCGAAGCTGCCGTCGCTAAGGTTGTAAAACAGGAATCTGTAAATCTAGATGTTTCTAAACGCCGAGTATGGAAAATGTCCTTAGGGAACACACTTGGGGACGATGCTTATATATTTGATGAGTGCATTACAGATAATAAAATTTTGTTAGGTTATGGCCGGTTAATTGATTTTGGCGGCTGCAAGAACCGCGAAGAAGTCTTTAATAAGTTTGTAAACGCTGGTCGTACTGATGTGACCAATGATTCCTACGATGTAACATCTGTGACCACGTTTGTCACCAAAATGCACGTAGGCGATTTGGTGGTAATTAGTGAGGGTAATTATAAATTCCGCGCCATTGGTGAAATTGCCAGTGATTACCTATTTTCAAATCGTGAAGAACAAGATGATCACTACGGCCAATCTCGGTCAGTACGCTGGCTCCGCGTCTATCAACCTAGTTTGCCTTATGAGCAATTGTTGAACAAAGGCTTTAGTCAGATGACGATTTATCACCTAAAAGATCAGGTATTAGATCGTGAAAAGCTTGCTGCGTTATTGGGTAATTCACCTGAATCATCAGATGTGGCAGCTAACCAAACACCGCGTGTTCTCATTATCGATGAAATCAATCGCGGCAATATTTCTAAAATATTTGGTGAGTTAATCACGCTCATTGA
Source organism: Gammaproteobacteria bacterium (assembly GCA_005801205.1). Classification (GTDB taxonomy): domain Bacteria; phylum Pseudomonadota; class Gammaproteobacteria; order Pseudomonadales; family Cellvibrionaceae; genus Cellvibrio. The sequence continues at coordinate 22,154 of SYDJ01000190.1, read as the reverse complement.
GCCTTCTAAACGTGCCGGTGAAAAAGAAGCCTTGGAAGTTATTCTCCCTTATTCCAAGAAGCCTTTCTCGGTTCCATCCAATGTTTATATCATTGGCACCATGAACACATCAGATCGCTCGCTTGCTGGTTTAGATATTGCACTGCGTCGCCGCTTTGTATTTAAAGAAATGCCGCCCAAGCCTGAGCTGTTAGATGAGGTGATTGTTGAAGGCATTAACGTCGGCGAGCTATTGCGCGTAATGAACCAGCGCATAGAAGTTTTGCTTGGCCGAGATTATTGTTTGGGGCATGCGTATTTTATGTCGCTAACGAATGAATCTAGCCTTGGCGATTTGGCGGGTATTTTCAAAAAGCAAATCTTCCCGCTACTGCAAGAATATTTCTTTGAAGATTGGCAGCGCATTCAATGGGTGTTGAATGATCACAACAAAACATCGGTTAAGTTCATTGAGCGAAAAGAAGAAGGATTAATTAGTAAACTATTTGGTGCTGATTTGCCCATCGCAGAAACCCAGTTGCCTTGGGTTATTAATGAAAAAGCATTTTTCTCTGTGGATGCTTACCAAGGCATCCTTAAGGTGAACGTGTGAATTCGGTGATTGTTGTGCGTGAATACGCGCGCATCACTACTGAGAAGGTAGAGCCATCGCTTTACCAAGCTCAAGTTTCTGCGACAGCGTTTGATTGGTTGTGCAGCCTACAGGCCAGCTTTAGCAAAGCGGGTGCAACAATTCTGCAAGTAGAAAATCGCCGCTGGTTAAAGTTAGATAGTTATGTAGGTGTTTTACAAACACCCTGCGGCACAGTCATAGAGGTTTTACCAAAAATCACCGAGGATATTGGTGAGGCAGCCGCAAATGAATCACGTGATCTGCTTATCACAATGCTCAAAACCGCATTAGATTTGCCGGTGCGTACGGCAGATCATGCCGATATACAAAAATTCAAACACCCGTTACTCGAATGGGTAATGAAAGAATTCATCAATGCGTTGGATCACCTGATAAAACGTGGTCTGCGGTTTGATTATCAACGTGTGGAAGAAGAGCAGCGTTATTTGCGTGGCCAGTTAAATATCAATAAGCAGCTGCGCCAGCCACCGGGGCGCGAACATATCTTTAATATTCGCCACGATTTATTCCTGCCAGATCGCCCAGAAAACCGCTTATTAAAATCGGCATTAATGCGGGTGTGTAAATTAACTCAGCATCCCAATACATGGCGTTTAGCCCATGAGCTTGCCGGTATTTTGGCCGAAGTTCCCGCGAGTAAAAATACGCGTGATGATTTTCAACAGTGGCGGAATGATCGCTTAATGGCGCATTACCAACCTGTGCGCCCGTGGTGTGAGTTGGTGTTAGGTCAACATATGCCACTTGCAATGCAGGGCAATACCCAAGGTATCAGCTTGTTATTCCCCATGGAAAAACTGTTTGAAACCTTTGTGGAAAAGAAACTGCGCAAATTTATATCACCGCCTTTCACGTTAGACGCGCAGATTCGCAGTCAATCTTTATGCAAGCATGATAACGGCAACATGTTCCAGCTGCGGCCTGATTTAGTTCTAATCAAGGGTAATTCCATTTGGGCTGTACTTGATACAAAGTGGAAGCTGCTGAATAGCGCAGACAAGAGCAATAAATACGGCTTGAGCCAAAGTGATTTTTACCAACTTTTCGCCTATGGGCATAAATACCTGCAAGGGCAGGGTAAGATGATGCTTATTTACCCAAAGACAGCGGCTTTTACCAAGCCCTTACCCGTGTTCGACTACGGCAATGATCTAAGGCTTTGGGTTGTGCCTTTTGATTTGAACGCTGAAACGTTGCTGTGGCCATCCGAATGGATGGAAATGGCCGGGCAGGTACTGGATAAAACGGCTTAGTTTAAGATGCAGCAAATTTTCGGCGTTAATCGCCGATAAATATAAACCGATTAAACCACTGAAGTGGATGCTAGGAGTTTAAGAGTGACGGAAGATCAACTCGAACAGGAAATGATTGGCTGGTTGGTAGAGGCTGGCTATACACATATTTGTGGATACGACATAGCGCCAGACGGCCCCGCGCCTGAGCGTGACGATTACCGTCAGCCGCTATTGCTTGAGCGTTTGCGTAATGCAATTGTTCGGCTAAATCCTGCTATTCCGCTGGTCGCCCGTGAGGACGCTCTCAAGCAAATTAAAGACTTGGGTATTCCCTCACTCCTATCTGCCAATCGCCAATTTCATAACCTGCTTGTGAATGGTGTGCCCGTTCAATTTCAAAAGGACGGTGAAACTCGTGGCGATTTTGTTCGCCTCATAGATTTTGCAGAATCTGCCAATAACGAATACCTAGCCGTTAACCAATACAGTTTGAGAGGCGCTAAACATACACATCGCCCGGATGTGATTTTGTTCATCAATGGTTTGCCATTGGTTTTAATGGAGTTAAAAAATCCGGCGGATGTTAATGCGGATATTTGGAAAGCCTTTCATCAAATCGAAACCTATAAACAAAACATTCCCGACGTTTTTCAGTTCAACGAAATCTTGGTCATTACCGATGGTAGCGAGGCTCGCTTAGGTTCCTTATCGTCCAACGCTGAGCGCTATATGCAATGGCGCACCATAGATGGTGCTGCGCTCGATCCGCTTGGTCAATTTAATGAATTAGAAACTTTGGTGCGCGGTGTATTAGCGCCGGAATATATTCTGGATTATTTGCGGTTCTTTGTGTTGTTTGAAGATGACGGCACGCTCATTAAAAAAATTGCGGGCTATCATCAATTTCATGCTGTCCGTGCTGCAATCAATCAAGTAGTGACTGCATCGCGCTTGGATGTTACGGGTAGCGGAAAGGGCAAGGGCAAGGGCGGAGTTGTTTGGCACACACAAGGCAGCGGCAAAAGTATCACCATGACCTGTTTTGCCGCGCGTGTAATGCGTGAAACAGAAATGGAAAACCCAACCATTGTGGTAATCACCGACCGCAACGATTTAGATGGTCAATTGTTTGGTGTGTTTTCACTCGCGCAAGATTTATTGCGCGAGCAACCTGTGCAAGCAGGTACTCGTCAGGATTTGCGAGATAAATTAAGTAATCGTCCATCGGGCGGTATTGTATTCGCAACTATTCAAAAATTTTCACCCGGCGCAGATGAAGATATTTTCCCTGTGCTTTCTGATCGTCACAATATCGTTGTGATTGCAGATGAGGCTCACCGCACTCAATATGGTTTTGATGCAAAACTTAAGGAAGTGAAGCTTCAAGAAAACACTATTGCAGAAGCCAGCGCGCAGTACATCACTAAATATCAAGTAGGTTATGCCCAGCATTTGCGCGATGCATTACCCAATGCAACCTTTGTAGCATTTACAGGAACACCAGTATCGAGTGAAGATCGCGATACACGCTCAGTGTTTGGCGATTACATTCATATTTACGATATGCAGCAAGCGAAGGAAGATGGTGCAACGGTAGCCATCTATTATGAATCGCGCTTGGCAAAACTGAGCTTAAAAACAGAAGAGCTTCCGCACATTGATGATGAAGTAGATGAGCTGGCAGAAGACGAAGAAGAAAGCCAACAATCCAAACTAAAATCCAAATGGGCGGCATTAGAAAAAATTGTCGGCGCACCACCAAGAATAGCCAGTGTTGCAGCCGATTTAGTTAAACATTTTGAAGAGCGCCAGCAGGCACAATCCGGCAAAGCCATGATTGTGGGCATGAGCCGTGAAATTTGTGTGCATCTTTACGATGAACTTATTAGGTTGCGCCCAGATTGGCACAACGAAGATCCTGAACTTGGTGCAATCAAAATTATTATGACGGGTTCTGCAAGCGATAAAGCTTTGTTGCGCCCACACATCTACCAAAAGCAAACCAAAAAACGTTTAGAAAAACGCTTTAAAGATCCAAAAGACCCTCTGCAATTAGTGATTGTGCGCGATATGTGGCTCACGGGTTTTGATGCGCCCTGCGTGCATACGCTGTATGTCGATAAGCCCATGAAAGGCCACAATCTAATGCAGGCCATTGCTCGCGTAAACCGTGTCTTTAAAGATAAGCAGGGTGGGCTAGTAGTCGATTACATCGGCATAGGCAGCGAATTAAAAGCCGCTTTGAAAGAATATACCGCCAGCAATGGTCGTGGTAAACCCACTGTAGATACCGCAGAAGCTTGGGCCGTGCTTGAAGAAAAGCTCGATGTGCTGCGCAGTATGTTGCATGGGTTTGATTACAGCGATTTTGTTAGTGGCGGACACAGATTATTGGCTGGTGCAGCTAACCATATTTTATCTATTAGCACCAACGGCAAAGAGCGCGACGGTAAAAAACGTTTTGCAGATGTTGCACTCGCGATGAGCAAAGCCTTTTCGCTTTGCTGCACACTAGATGAAGCCAAAGCTGTTAGAGAAGAAGTAGCTTTTTTACAAGCTGTGAAAGTGCTACTCACTAAGCGCGACATATCCGCCCAAAAACGTACGGATGAAGAGCGTGAGCACGCTATTCGCCAAATTATTGGTAACGCCGTAGTTTCCAATGAAGTTGTAGATATCTTTGATGCCGTAGGTTTAGAAAAGCCAAACATCGGCCTATTGGATGATGAATTTTTAGCTGAGGTTCGCAATCTTCCTGAAAAGAACCTCGCGGTTGAATTGCTAGAGCGTTTACTGGAGGGCGAGATTAAATCTCGGTTCTCAACCAACGTTGTTCAGCAGAAGAAATTCTCTGAGCTATTAACCAACGTAGTAACTCGTTACCAAAACCGCAGTATTGAGACGGCACAAGTTATGGAAGAATTGGTCGATATGGCCAAAAAATTCCGAGCCGCTGCCTCGCGCGGTGATTCACTTGGGCTCACTGATGACGAAGTAAAGTTCTACGATGCCTTAGCAAACAACGAATCCGCCGCACTAGAGCTCGGCGATGAAATCCTCAAAAAAATTGCCCACGAACTAACCGAAAACCTCCGCCAAAATCTAAGCGTCGATTGGTCGCAACGTGAAAGTGTTCGCGCAAAGCTGCGGTTAATGGTTAAGCGCATTTTACGTAAATACAAATACCCACCAGATCAGCAAGAAGAAGCGATTCAAACTGTGTTGCAGCAGGCGGAGGCACTATCTTTCGAATGGGTTGCGTAAATATATATTGTAAATTGGTGCTATCGAATAGTTGCTATAAATAGTTAAATTACTTTTGGAATCGGTGGTTCTGATTTACCGATTTTTAAACCACATTTGACAATTTCAACTTTAGCATCCGGATAAACTGCTTTTACTTGAGTTAATGCATAGGAGAAAGCCTTCTTGAAATTCACGCGCCCGCTTTTATTGTTTGCGTATTCTTGACCAAATTGTTCACGCAATTTTTTCCAACGTACAACGTAATTGTTTTTAACTACTCTATGTAGTCGTTCGGTTAACATGAGGTAGATGTCCAGTGCCAGTGAAGATCGTTGTAGGCAGCAGACGGCGCGTTTATCTATAGGGACATTATTTTTTTCTACGACAAGTGAATTGTAAAATTCTTCTGTCAATCTTATTTTTCTATTCCATTTTCCGTTTTCAATATTATATGGTTCGGTTTCGAAAATATTCCCACTAAAATAATTTTCCTTTTTATTTGTGTAAAGAAATAATTCAAATTTTGCTTTTGATAACTTAATGAATTGACTTTTGAAGTTATTTCTAATTCCATTTTTTCCTCCGCTTAGATTCAAGTTAATTAATTTCATAAAGGCAGTTTGTGTTTTGCAGATATCAATCTCTCTGGAACCTTTTAGTGTTGCTTGTGAGCATGCGTGTAACAGAATTAAGCGAGGTATCACACCATATGGCGTCGAGTCATCCCCTTTTTGGTCCTCTGGAGTACTAATAGATATTGACGCACCACCAGAAGTCCGAGTGAATGATGAATCATTTAAAGAAGAACGAGGAAGACCAAGCTGACAGAGCACGATGTGTAAATATGCTGCATTCTCTATAGTAGCGGGATTTATCATTATTTTCGTGGCAACATCAACTAAGCGCACAGTCTTTTCATCAAATGACTTCATGTTCATTGGTTATCAAGCTCATCTGATTTTAATGGCGGCTGGTTAATTTCTCTCGAAGCACTAATTGAAATCTCTGGAGCTTTTCCCTTGCTTTGAGATGCTGAACCATAGCTTTTTTTCGTCTTTGGTGATGCGTGCCCCAATGCTTTACTAACGTCATCGCCATTTAGGTATTTCTTGAAGTTCGAAGCGATTTGGTGTCGAATCGAATAGCTTGTGACGGATTCTTTGTGCAAAGGCCAAAGGGTGGCGCCAATTCTTTTGATTTCTGTTGTGAAATTGACTGCGCTTTCAATAAAAATAGTGATCTGCTTAGCATCAATCAGATTTGTAGCATCTATCAGGGCTCCCAACAACTTGTTGGATGGCTCGTAAGTATATGAAAGTTTACGAATTGGCTGCCCTTTAGTGTCTGATAGTTTTGCACCATTAATCTCAAATTCAACAAGTGAATTATTGTTTTCACTATCTTCTGATAGCGATATTGTCACTCCCTTTACTAACTCCACAGGTCTGCAACCGGTTAGGCACATAACCAACAAGGCGCGCCGATATTTTGAATCTAAATTGTGGTTGCAAATCAGTTCTAACCAATCGTGCGGGAGGCCTTTGAGTGATGTTCGTTTTGATTTTCGTTTTTCGTGGGTGCCAACAAGGCCATTATTAATTATAGAGTGCAATTCGTTGATGTCGCGGATTGCGATCTTTATATTGTGTAAAGAATCTTCGCAGTATTTTTCGCTCAGCGTCATTGCGGCAGTTGACCCGATCCAAATTATATAATATTTCAATGCTGCGACTCTCTTGAAAAATGTTGATTTTTTAGTCGTGCTATTCACTACATCTGAGAGCGAATTACCGTTGATTTTTCTCTGTCTAAAAATTCGCTGAGCTTCATTGATGTACTCATTTTGAGTTTTTTCGCTTACTACTCCCACTGAATTTTGCTTTGGGTAGATATGCTTCAAGGATTCAATGAGTTCGCATATCATTTTTACTTCGTCTATATTCAAATGTGCTAAATCATTCATCTCCATTTTCATAATGCTCGCTCGTTGCGAGACTCAACCCATTTGTTAATTTCATGCTCACAAAAAACGCTAATTGAGATAGAGATTTTGTGCGGCGACGGAAATGTTGGGTCACGATTAATGATCCTATACAAACTGGCGCGGCTAATCCCAAGCTTCTTGCATACATCATTTTTCTTCAAAAATTTCATTTTATTTCCTCTACTAACATGATCTGTTGTTAATTCGTTAATTAATTATTGAGCTAAATATTTATTGATTGCAATAGCTCAATTTGTTTGTCGCTAAGTAAAATCTGTAGAAGAAAAATTGATTTTTTTTTCTGTTATTTTTTTTGACTTTTAATTCTTGTTTTTATTATTGAATTTGAGTCGAAAATCTAACTGCTATATATGCGGAAAATACAGAAAATCGTCGTTACGCTTTTTTGAGTCGCCAACTTGTTGATCGTATGAGGTTTTTAAAAGTGGATGGTATTTTGGAGGCGAAAAAGCGCTATGGATTATTGGTTTTTTGAGGTGGGGGTAGGGTATGAAAAAACTGGTGGAAGATTTTTCGTAGGATTGATGCTGTGAACCATGGAGGTTCTTGTTGGCGTGCGTTGATTATGGTTTTATGGTTATTGTTGTAGTAATTTATATTCAAATAAAATCTAAATAAAAATTTCTTCCGACTTACATTTTTTTATTTTTTTCGCTCAAAAAACGATCGATTGCGGTTTTTGATGAGATTTTTCATGCAGGATTATTATTCCAGCGGAATCTTTTTCATCGTTAGCATGCGAATACCGGGATCTATATCTATTATTTTTTTGGGGTTTGCTGAACTTAATCTTGTAGCTTGAGTTGAATAAGTCGATTTTTAGGCTCATTTGGTGAGCTGATTTGTGCGATATTCGGCTCAGATTACCTTCACAGCACTTCAGTGGGTGGTCGAAGTCCGCGATATGTAGTCGCCCGTTAAAAACCCACCTTTAAAACATAATCCGTACCCCAAAGCGAATCTGTAAAAACCAGATTCGCTGTTTTTGAAAAGCAGCGCCCATAAGCGCAAGCCAATATTGAAACAAAAAATGGCAGCCACCTCAGCAGCAAGCGGAAGTTGTAACCAATACCTGCCAATAACGCATTGATTTTATCGCCATCAATACCTTTTAAGAAACTCCTGCCTAATGCATGATCCGATTTCAAATGTCCAATAATCGGCTCTACAACACTTCGACGTTTTAATTCTTTTTTAATCGTGCCTTTCACACCTCGCTTTTGTCCCGATTTAAAGACGCAATATTTATGCTCGTAATCATGTCCTTGATAACCTTTATCGACATAAATTCGCCCAGGTGTAACACCTGTTTGTTGGGTGAAGGATTTCAATACGGGTGCCAGTGTATGTCCATCAAATGGATTTTGATGTAAGGCGCCAATGTGTAAAACAAAATGTCCTCCGCGTGCAGGATTGACATTGGTGGTTACCGATACTTTGCAACCAAATTCATACGGTTTGTGTGCTTTGCCTTTGCCAATGCATTCCGTTTCTGGCGCGTGCCATGAGTACACTTTGTCTTTGCTGTGGCGCTGTTGCTTTTGCAGCGTTAATGCCTTTAACTAATCGCCAGTAAACACCTCTCTCAATGCATTATTACCCTGTATTTTACGGCTAATATCGCGAATCACTCGACCTAAACGCGTTCGAATAAATTGCTCTTCTCGCTTGGCGCGTTTCATGTGTTTGGCGTGACGATAGAGCCCACTTTTAATCGCTGCACGCTTTACTACGCGCTCATAGGTTTGGCGTAAGTTGATATTGTTTTTCTTCGCCAGATCAACCAGGGATGTGATGGCTTTGCGCATCAAACCCACATCGGTTGGAAAGGCCACTGCTTTCGGTTGAACGGTGGTATCCACCACAATGCGTTTCAGTTGATTGGTTTTTAATGCTTTCGATGCGAATGCAATGCGTAAACTTTCTTGTAATAACGTTTCAAAAAATGATTCGCCCACCCGCTTGCGCCAGTGTGTCATTGATGACCGTTGAATCGGAAATTTATGTTGGAAAAATTCTTCGCCGCAAAAATATTGATAACACGGATTCTCAATCCATCGTTCACATACAGCTTCATCTGATAATTGATACATGCTTTTTAAAATATGCAGGCCAATCATAAAGCGAGAGGGAATCGCTGGGCGACCTTCCGCGGCAAAGAAAGGTTGCGCTTGGAGGTCGATATGCGACCAATCGATTCTCTCGGCCAGCTGCACGAGTTCATGATGGGTATTGATGATTTGAGTTAAGCGGGAGCGAAAAAGATCGTCGTTTTTCGTTTCTTTTGGCGGGCGGGGTTTCATTAAAAGTGCACTCCAAATCGCAAGGTTTCGCATAGTGTAATGCTGTATCCTTGCAATTTGGAGTGCTGTTTTTACCCATTTTTCTGTTTGGAATTAATGGGTTGGCTGCTTTTTAACGGGCGACTATGTAGTTGCCGAACTTTGAGTGGCGATGATGCATCAGTTAAATATGTAATTACACCATTCTTCCATCATCACCCTTCTTTTATCGAGCATGTCTCCGCGACGGTAGGCAGCCTCAACCTTATTAGTAATAGTATGCGCCAAGGCCATTTCGCAAAGATCCCTTGGATAGTCTGTCAATTCACCAGCCCAATCCCGAAACGAAGATCGAAATCCGTGCGGTACATAGTCGCTCTTATTTCCACCAACGCCATGTCCCATCCCTCGCATCAACATGAGTAAGGCGCCCTGGCTTAAATGTTTCCCTGATCGTGGAGATGTAAAGACAAATGGATTGTCAGAAAACTGCGGTAGACGCTGCAAAATTTCTACAGCTCCTGCGCTAAGGGGAACCCTATGCTCTTTAGCGGCTTTCATGCGATGCGCTGGAATTGTCCAAATCTTATCGACAAGATTAAATTCCGACCAAGGTGCTTCAAGTACTTCTCCTGATCTACTAGCGGTAAGTATTAAAAATTGTAGTGCGAATGAGGACATACATTCATTTCTACGTAGTTCTGCCATAAAACTTTTAACTTCAGAATGTGGCATCGCCGGGTGATGTCGCAGATTCTTGACTTTATTGGGGGGTGGTAAAATTGAGTCGAGATTGTGATTCCAACGTGCAGGGTTGTCACCACGGCGATATTTGCGGGCAGTTGCGTAATCAATTACTGCTTCTATTCGGGATTGGACTCTCTTGGCAGTTTCGGTTTTAATTTCCCAAATTGGTGTAATGATTTTTAGGATGTCTTCAATGTTGATTTCAGTAACAGACTTTTGACCAATAACGGGGCTTGCGTAAGTTTTTAATGTATTAGTCCACTGTTGTTTGTGCTTGAAGTTTGACCATGCGACTGATTTTGACTCGATAAAATCATAAGCGCATTGATCAAAGGTTTTAGTTTCAGGAGATGATCTGACCTTATCAGCGATGGGGTCGAAACCTTGCGCGACCAATTGACGAATGTCTTCCGATTTAGTGCGGGCTTGTGCAAGAGTTGTCGCGGGATAACCGCCTAATCCAATTTCTCGGCGCTTTTCCTTGACGGTAATTCGAAGTATCCAACGACGGCTTCCCGACTCCGAAACGACAAGCCTCAGGCCGCCGCCATCTTCATGAGTACCGCATTCGGCGCTTTTTACTTTCCGGTCAGTTAGCTTTTGAATGGCCATCAAAATAGTCTCGTGTCAGTGATCTTACCCCCCAATTTACCCCCCAATGAGCTTGAGATATAGGGGTTCTTGTTGAGACGCAGTGATACAAGACTATTACTAAAATCCTTTATTTACAATAGGTTATGATTCATGTTGCGGCATATTGAAGCACAGCTTCGGATGCCTCTCTCACCGCCATATTCCATATCGAATCAGTCCGATATGACCCTGAACCCCGCAATTTTGCGGGGTTTTTCGTTTATACTCTGTCCTAACAATCCGATGTAATACCACCAAATCCAATAGCTTTTGGCGGTATTTATGGTGGCACTTTTGATACCACCATGATTGATACCACCACAAGTACCACCAAACAGGGGTACTAACAGATGTAGAGATAAAGAAGGCTAGAAGTACTCGAAAAGGAATACAAGCTATTTGAGAGGTTCTGCTGGCCTCTATGTACTATTGAAGCCCACAGGGGCCAAAAATTGGCGATTGACGTATCGCTTTGACCCCTCGCCACTGGGTAGCTGGCCTGCTCTAGGCTATGTATCCACCTCTAAAAATCTATTCCCATCTTCCAATAATGGAAAATACAACGCGGTTTTAATGTCTGTTTCACCTAATGCTGCAAAGCATGTTTTGTATCGTACCAGTTGTGCTTTATAAGCAGCCGCTTCTTGGGTGATAAAATCCGCGAGGTTTTGCCCTGAACTTGGCTCACTGCTTTTATAGTCAATAATCCAACGCACGCCATCCGCAATAAACGTGCGGTCAATAATGTTTTCGCGCAGTTTTAAATCTATATTATTTCCCTGTTTGTGGGTGATGGCGAGTTCGCAGGCGCTTTGGGCGTGGGAATTATCCAGCAGCCATTGGCCGTGTTTGTCATTTAATGTGTTAGTAATGGCGCGCGTTATTTTTTGAATGGCTTGTGTAATGTCGTCTTGATTCCAGCCATTTTGCTTTAGGTGAATTCGCCAAAAGGGTATTTGAGATGCTTGCCATTGCTCAAGATCAATGGCATTCGCTATTCCTAACAAGTTTTGCAAGGCGCGGTGAATGAGTGTGCCGGTATGGCGCGCGAGTTTGGCGGCGCGGGTTTCAGCGATGGGGATATTTTCTTCATCCTTAACTTCTTTGCCTCTATAGGCTTTCAGGATTTGATTGTCTGCCAATGTAGGAGCTTGCCATTCGGGTTTTAAGCGCAGTAGTTGTTGCAGGCCAGTGCGTTCAAACTTATTTTCGCTTGTGCTTGTGCTTGTGCTTGTGCTTGTGCTTGTGCTTGTTTGATTGAGTGCAGTGAATGAAACTGTTTTTATGTCTGTCTTCACATTCTGCCAAATGCTATTTAATAGTGATTTTTTAGGTGGATTTTTCCACACCAACTCACCTGATTCTGCAGCTTCGGTTTGCGCGAGGCTGGCAAATAAATAGAGCTTTTTAATGGCGCGCGTACAGCCCACATAAAATAAGCGGGTGGCTTCATACTCTAATTGCAGTGCAGATTCTTTTTGAATGTATTTGTAGAGTTTGTCTTTATCGCCGCCTACAGGTGCAAGTGGGCCGAGCAACAATTGGCGTTCACCCGCGTGACTTAAACGCTCGCGCCACAACATAAGTTGTTGGCCATCGCTGGGCGATAATTTATGCAAACGCGGAATAATCACATGATCAAACTCTAAGCCTTTAGATTTGTGCATGGTCATGACTTGCAACTTTGCATCGGCATTTTGACGCGGTGCAGCGTAAAGTTTACCAACGGCGCGATTGAATTTTTGCCAATCGCCAATGCTGCCGCCTTGTTGGTGTTTTTCTACCAGCGCAAAAAAGGTGGGGATGTCATTAATGTCTTGCGCATCTAACAAGGTTGCAGGGCCACCGAGTGCAAGCCAAATACCTTCAAGCCATTGTCGTAAGGGTTTGCGCTGGCGTGCGGCAAGTGCCGGTTGAATTACACTACAGAAACGCGCGAGCGCGTGCTTTCCTGAAATACTTACGCCATCAATTTTCTCAGCCTGTAAAACTTGCTGCCAAATATTAGGGAAATCATTGGCTTTTGCGATGGGGTTAATATCACCAAGATGGCTATTAGCAATTGCATGCAAATCTTTTAAATCCAAGCCACACCAAGGCGCACGCAAAATAGCGAGCCACGCAATACGATCAGCAGGATCTAGCAGTGCGCGCGTGAGGCTGGTGAGATCAATAATCGCCATGCGCTGAGCTAGGCTATCAATATCCGTAGCTTGCCAGCTCAAGCCAAAGCGGCTCATAGCGGGGAAAATTTGTTGAAGATGATTTCTACCGCGTGCGAGTAGGGCAACGGAATCTTCAGGATATTCAGTGCGAATGTTTTTAATAAGCTGCGCTATAGCCTCTGCCTCTTGCAGTTCCGCGATATAGCGATTGCCGCTGCTGCTATCGACATGTTCAGGGTTTTCGTCCGTTTCTTTTGAATCATCGCTTTTAATAAATGGGCTTACATAAAGCTCAACGGCGTCGCCTTCAAGTTTTGGTTTAAAGGCGTTGGAGGGAGAATATTTTACTGCGCCTCGGCTGATATCATCTTCCGCTGGAAATGCAGTTTGGAATTGCGTATTTACCCATTCAACCACGCCACTTTGCGAACGAAAGTTTACGGTGAGATCTAATTTCTCTAAGGGTAAATGGCCAAGGCCTTGTGCGCGCGCTTCTAAAAAAATACCTACTTTGGCGTTGCGAAAGCTGTAACAACTTTGCATACCGTCGCCCACAATAAATAAACTGCGACCATCGCCCGTTTGCCAACCGGCGGTTAGCTTTTTCAACAGATCGAGCTGCGTGCTTGCGGTGTCTTGAAATTCATCTACCAAAATATGGCGAATGCGATAATCCAATTGCAATGCAATTTCGCTGGGTGAGTCTTCATAGCCGAGCGCGGTGAGTGCTGCTTGACTTACAGCGGTAAAATCGGTTTCGCCAGTTTCTGCGAAGACAATATCTAAACGCGCTGCTAAGCGCGGTAATAAACGTGTAAGACTATCGAGCAATGACCATTGGCTTTCATCGTAATGGCTAGGCGGAAGATTGCGCAACTCGTCGATAATATTAGCGGCATCCGGCGTTTGCTCCACAATTGCGCTTACCATTTCGCCAAAACGATTTTTATAATTTGCGCTGTCTTTATTCTCTTTGGCAGCAGGGAAGCCTTGGTTTTTGGTGAGCGATTTGCGAAAGCTGCTATCGTTGGTGAGTAAGAGTTCTACCAACGCGAGCCATTTGTTTAATTCGGCGATTTCGGGTTTCGGTAAACCGGTAATACCGCGCAATTGTGCTATAGCTGAATCAGGTGCAGATTCTTGTAAATTTCCCGCCGCCCAATCGGCAATGCTGGCAAGTTCGCTCCCATGCAATTGAAAAATGCGTGCGGTGGCGGTGAGGCTGTCTGTAATCACATCCTGTAATACAGATTCTAAATAGTGCCGTGCATTTGTATGCTGTGCAGCTAACACCAAGGCTAGCCATTGATCGCGCTTGGCCAGCAATGCCATTAACAAACTTTCGAGTGAGCCTAGGTTGTTGTCCAAATGTTCTAGCAAACGTGTTAAATCATCACGCACGGTCGATTCAGATTCCAATTCGCCGAGCAATTGATGCACAGCTTTGCGATAGGCCGCATCGGTATCATCGCCGGGTTTGGGTGTGCTGCCAAAGCCGCTGGCGATAGGCAATTGCCGTGCGATTGCGCTACACAGACTATCGATAGTTTGTACGCGCAAACGTTGCGGGCACTGCAATAGATTCCATCCTTGTGCTTGATCGTGCGCGAGTAAATTTTTTGCCAATTGCCATGTGAGTAAATCGTGCGGGTTACTGGGTTCGGGCTGATCTTTTGCTTTCCACAGGGCTTGCAAAATGCGGTCTTGCATTTCACCCGCTGCTTTGCGGGTAAAGGTAATCGCTAGTACTTCTTCGGGGTTATCGCACAGGCTTAATAGTTTTAATAAGCGTTGGGTGAGCAAACCGGTTTTGCCGGAGCCTGCGGGTGCACTTACCGCGAATGAACGATTAGGATCTAAGGCTGCTTGCCGTGCTAAATAATCGACAGGCTGATTCATTTGGCGCTCCTTGCAGAAAATTGTGCGAGCGCATCAGCATCTGCCAAGCGCGTGAGTGGTGCCAAATCTTCTGCGTAGCCTTGTAAGGTAATATCTTTAAAATCCACACGTGCATCGCCAGCGATAAAATCGTTGGCGAGTTGCTGCAATTGTGTTTTCCATTCTTGTAATTGCACTTGCCAATCGTCGGCGGGTTTAATGCCGGTTTGATTTAAGCTTGTATCGTGCAATTCGCCAAGACCATCCCACTTTTGTACTTTGCGATTAATTTGCGCAAAACTAATAGCGGCAATATTGTCATTGGTTACGGCATAGAGTGGTAATTGCGGTTCGGTAAAGCGTTCGCCTTGCCAAGATTTTGCGCTGGCGTTGCCAGTTTTGTAGTCAATCAATAAACGGTCGCCATTACTGAATTCATCTATACGGTCAATACGCAATTTCAGTGTTAATCCCGCAAACGCAATTTCCTGTTCTTGCTCTATAGCAATCACTTCAAAGGTGGGGCGCTCGCGCTCGCCTGTAAGCCATTCGCACAATAATTGTGTTAGGCGTTTTTGTTCAAGCTCGCAATAGACTTTACCGAGCTTACGCGGGTTGCGCGCTTGGGCTTTGCCAATGATTTCTTGGGTGATATTACTAACCAGTGTGCGCACTGCGGAATCGTCAAGGCTCGCAAGTGTTCTTGATGTTTTTAATTCGCGCCAAATAGCCGCGAGTGAATCGTGTAATAAATTACCGCGCTCGGCGGCATTAAAACCTACAACAGGTTCATCAGGATTATTAGCGCCCAAGCGCAAACGCACAAAGGCTTCAAAGGGGCAGGCGGCTTGATATTTAAAAATACTGCTGCCGCCGCGCTGTGGTTCTTGTTCTCCTAATGCGGGGCCATTGGCATCCTGAATGATTTCTAATTGCGTAGTTTTTTGCAATGCAAGGTAGTAATTGTCTACATCAGAATCTTGTTGATCGAGTATGTCTGTCAATGGCGTTAAGGGAATGTCGCGGATTAATGCGCTCGGGCGCAATTCGTTATCGCCATCACCGTGTGCACTGCTAAAAATAACCTGTTGTGCGGATTCTTTATAGCGCTGGGTTAAACCCTGCGCAATTTCTAATTCGCGCGTTGCACTGGCGTGCGGCATATTGTGTTCGCGCTGCAAATGCAGCGGTAAAAGTGGATTAGGTGCGGGCACTGGCGGCCACTGGTTATCGCTCAAACCCATGACCCATAAATGGCTAAACTGTAAACCGGCGGCTTCAAGCGCACCCAAAATTTGAATCGGCGAGTCTGGCGTTTGTGCTTGAAACGGAGTCTTGTCAGCAAGTTCGCGCAAGTAGCGGCAAGCTTGGGTGTAGCTTATGGGTGCTGAGTGGTTATCTATGCACGCGAATTGATCGCGCACTTCAAACCATTGGGTGAGTTGTTGATATTCTTGTGAGTCCAATCGGCGTGAACCCGGCCAATTCATAATTGCTAAAATATCATCGAAAACATTTAGCCATTCGCTCGCGGTTTTATTGCCAAAGCGGCGACGCAATAAATTTCCCACTGTTTCAAAACGATTGCTCAAGCCCAAGATTGAAAACTCAGGAATGCGTTCTTCTAGTTTGCTAGCGCAGTGGCGAAGATCACTGGTGTTAATTGTTATGCGCCCTAATTTACGTAACTCGGTGATTAAGTGTGCGCGGGCGACGGCTTCTTGGGCTTCATCGCCCCAAAAGGGCGAATGCAATAAATTGCAGAGTTTTTCTAATGGCCAGTCGCTATCTTGCAGGGTGAGCATATCAAATAAGCTGCTGATTAATGGCGTAGCGCCAAGTGGTGTCCCAGCGGAAAAGTTAAAGGGTAGGGTGTAGCGTGACGAATTGGGGAGTAACGAATGGGCTTCAAATACTTGAGTAAAAACTCGCTCAACTTGATCGCGACCTTGACCAAGGTTGGGCACAACAATACCGATTAATGCAGTTTCTGGCGCTTGCTGTAATTGTGCTTTGCTCCAAAGAGCTGCCGCGCGAATTTCTGCTTCGGTGGTATCTGTCTGGGTACGAGTGATCTGAGTGTGCAGTGCAGTTTGATTCGGTAAGCGAATCAGCTTATGAGTCGCCGCTGCTAATATCGCTTGCATTAGTGGTGGCAAATCATCAAAACCTTCCAAATAAATTTCATCCAGTTTAGGTAGGTCGCTCTGAGCAAATGCTTGTGCGATAAGTGCATAACTGGTTTCGCGGGTTACGCAGCCACGCAGTTTTAATGCCTTTTTAAATTCCTGTGCCCAAGCTACAAATTGTGCGGAGTTACTTTTAGCATCAGAAAAGTAATCACTCGCAAAGCTATGGCTTAATTGCCACAGCTCTAGATTTTTAAATGCGCTATCAGCCTGTTGCGCGAGCGGCTTTGGCTGCAAAAGTGTTGCGCCGAGCGCCGAGTTTTTAATCGCCGCTTCCCACAGTATTTGGCGCTCTACAGGCGTTGCTATAGTCACACAGGAATAACTCACGCCGAGATTTTGTAGCGACTCCCACTGAGACTCCAACCACTGGCTCAGACTTTGAATATTCGGTTTTAACCATGCTTGCGCTGTCTGCTCTAACGCAAATGCACGCAGCAAATGATTACGTAAGCGATTGTTAGGAACCAAAATCGGTGCATTACTTGCAAGTGCTGGAGCAAGTGCTTTTAGTGAGAGGTTAGTTGCTGCCATGCGGGGAACTCATCAAAAAATAATTAAGTCTTAATATCTTTGTTGGAAAGATAATCTTCCTGAGCGATTACCGTTTTATCATCCGAAACCCTAAAGTAAGGGGCGACTTGAGGGGCTGCAGGGACGTATTTATAAATACATCCTGTGGTTTAGCTTTCGGGCAGCTACGCTGTGCATATTACTCCTGCAATTTATCATGCGTTTTCGGATCATAAGGCGGTACGTGCGATTTTCAGGTAATATTTCATTGGTATTTCAGCTGAGTGTTTATTGGGTGTAAAGGTGCTCTTAGGGCTATAATAATCCAAATTCATCCGTTTTGCGGGTAATTCTAATAATCAACTATGTGTGAGAGATGATGACTTTCTTCTCCGTAATTGGCCTTATAGGTCACCTTCATAATGAGCGCGCAACTTATTCACTTAAGCGGCTTATCAGTTTTTTACAAAAACGCGGTGTGCACTTTGTTTTAGAACAAGAAACCGCCGGTTTATTAATCGATGACCCTATGTTTCAGGCGGCGCACAAAATTGTGAGCGTGGATGAAATGGGGGGACTGTGTGATTTGGTAATTGTGGTGGGCGGTGATGGCAGCTTGTTGCGCGGTGCGCGAGCGCTGGCAAAACACAATGTGCCTTTGCTTGGCGTTAACCGTGGGCGTTTGGGGTTTTTAACCGACATTATGCCTGAAGATATTGAGATTAAAGTGGATGAGGTTTTATCTGGCAACTTCACTTTGGAAGAACGCTTTCTATTGGATATGTCGATAAAACATCTGGGTGAAACTATTGCAACCGGCGAAGCACTCAATGAAGTTGTACTTCACCCTGGTCAATTTGTTCATATGTTGCAATATGAAATTTATGTGGATGGTTATTTTGTGACTACACAATCATCTGACGGTATTATTGTTTCAACGCCAACAGGTTCAACAGCGTACTCGTTGAGTGGCGGCGGGCCTTTGTTGCATCCTAAATTAGATGCAATTGCCTTGGTGCCCATGAATCCGCATACGCTGAGCAGTCGCCCTATAGTTGTTGCTGGCGATAGCCATATAATGATTCGTGTGGGTGAACACAGTCGTGCGATTCCTATGATTTCTTGTGATGGTCATAATCATTTTGAAATGACCATGGGCGATGAAATTCATATTCGCAAAAAACCGGATTTGTTAAAACTTTTGCACCCTGCAGAATATAATTTTTATGAGCGCTGCCGTACAAAGTTAGGTTGGGGCGGGCATTTGTTGAATGATTAAATTGTTATGGTAAATTTTTTGTCGCCTGATTCTGAGCTATCACCCGTTGAAGGTTACGACCTGATTGGTGATGTTCATGGCTGTGCAATTACCTTAGAACGATTATTGCAAAAATTAGGCTATAAAAAATTGGGGGGTATCTATCAGCACCCTAAAAGACGTGTTATTTTCTTGGGCGATATTGTTGATCGCGGCCCACACATTCGTGAAGCACTCCTATTAGTTTACAACATGGTGCAAAAGGGAAGTGCGCATATGGTACTAGGGAATCATGAGTACAATGCGCTTGCCTATTGCACGCAATTTAAAAATCCGCTGACCCATTGTTTTGAATATTTACGCCCGCATACATCCGCCAACTCGGTATTGATTGCAGAAACCCTTGAGCAATTTTCAGCTCACCCTGATGAGTGGAAAGAAATGTTGCGGTGGTTTAGAACGCTACCGCTGTTTCTGGAGTTTGGCTCAGAGCTAAGCGGAAGCGCTTTTCGAGTCGTGCATGCTTGTTGGGATCATGCGGTAGTTGCGCAACATAAAGCTGTATTTGGTGATGGTCATTTCAACGAAAATTTTCTACACCAAAGCACACTGAGTCACACCCATGAGGCTAATACAATTCAATTGTTAACGCGTGGCGTTGTGTTTCCTTTGCCCGATGGATTAAAAGTGGTAACGCAAGATGGCTATGTACGCAGCACTTTCCGCACTAAATTTTGGGCGCAACATGCGCAAACCTATGGCGATTTATTATTTCAGCCAGATCCTATTCCTGCGGAAATTGCGTCGCTGCCGATATCACAGGAGCATCGCGCACAAATGGTGCGCTATGGTTTAGATCAGCCGCCTTTATTTGTGGGCCATTATTGGCTAAAAGGCCAGCCTCATCCCATTACCCATAATATCGCCTGTTTGGATTATAGTGCGGTAAAATATGGTCGTTTAGTCGCTTATAGAATGGATGGTGAACAACAGCTAGACCCTAAAAAGTTTGTATGGGAATACGTTGATCCCTAATCCTCATCCAGCAAGAGAATATTGTGAATTGGATTGTTGTTAAAAAATTTCCGCTCGAAAAAGATCTCACTCACATTGCGGGCTATTTAAGTGAATGCAAAATAGTACATCGCATTTATGAAGAAGCGGGTGAACAAGTGATAGCGACCGCAGACCCGAGATTGGTAGGTCCTATTGCACAGCTGTTACATGAGCTTGAGCGCGGCACGTTAATTCTTCAACACAATGATGCTGAAGCAGTGTCAGAGACTACTGATATTGATGAGCAGCAAGTCCCATCCTTTTTTCAGCAAGTAAAAGTTGTGCCCATCACGGCTATATTGATTGTGTTAAGTATTCTTGGTGCGGTACTTGTCTCGTTCGATTCGCAATACCAATTTGTGCGTTATTTAAGTTTTCAAGATGTTTATCGCTCTAGCGTTATATCCTTGCCTGAGTTTTTAAGCGCTGGAGATATTTGGCGATTAATCACGCCTACCTTTTTGCACTTCAGCTTTATGCATATTTTTTTCAATAGCCTAGGACTATGGGATTTAGGCCGTCGGCTTGAGCTTCTACTGGGTAAAATGAATTTTGTATTATTTTTTGTAGTAACAGCAACGCTATCAAATGTTGCGCAGTTTTTATGGCATCCCGCTGGTTTGTTTGGCGGTATATCGGGCGTTGTTTATGCGCTAGTGGGTTTTATTATGGTGAGCCACAAGTTAGCACCAAATAAGTTGACTGCAGTACAACCTGCAGAGTTAGGTTTTATGTTGCTTTGGTTGGTGCTGTGTATGACTGGCGTTCTGGATTCATTTATTGGTGGCGGCGTTGCGAACGCTGCGCACTTAGGTGGGTTGCTGGCGGGTTGCGCTTATGCATTTTTTGCCGTAAAGCCCGCATCAGCTAAGGTTTGAATATTTAAGGTTTACTTTTTAAAGAGATTTCGCAATGGATTTACAGAAACTGTTAGCTCGCATTACGCCGGACATTTATCAAAATTTAAAAACGGCGGTAGAGCTTGGCAAGTGGCCAGATGGCAATAAGTTATCTGCAGAGCAACGTCAGTTGTGTATGCAGGCCGTTATTGCTTACGAGCACAAGCATTTACCACCAGAAGAACACACGGGTTATATACCGCCAGAGCCACATACGTTTTGTGGCGATGAAGATGGTCATGAACATGATCACCCCGAAACAGAAAAGCCTATTAAGTGGGTTGAGTGATTAGAATTTTCCGTTGCACCTAAGGTAATACTTGCAAGACACGCCGTGAATACATCCATGTAGGCTCGACGTCGGCGTCCTGCCGACGACGGTCTCGCAAGTATCACCTTAGATGCAAGTTATGAAGTTGCGATATTGTGAAGCAAAAAAATGGGCATTGGGATAATTAAAGGTTAAAGGTACTACATGAACACTATTGAACAGCAACCACAATCTATCTATTTAAAAGACTATACAGTTCCCGATTATTTAATTACCAAAACTGAATTGCACGTCGATATTTACGATGGCTATACACTAGTCACCTCTAATTTATCTTTACGTGCTAATCCAGCGGCTAAGAATGTATCGCAGCTTAAGTTGCACGGTGCAGATTTAGAGTTGGTCTCCATCGCAATTAATGGCAATAGCCTTTCTGATGATGCCTACGAGTTTGGCAACGAAACCTTAACCATTAAAAATACGTCTGCGCAGTTTCTACTGACCAGCGTTACCAAAATTTACCCTGAAAAAAATACCTCTCTAGAGGGGCTGTATAAATCTCGCACTATGTACTGTACCCAGTGTGAGGCAGAAGGCTTCCGAAAAATCACTTACTATCTTGACCGCCCAGATGTCATGAGTGAATTCACCACTACGGTAGTTGCCGATAAAAAATTCCCCGTACTTTTATCTAACGGTAATTTAATCGGGCAGGGGGATTTAGATAACAATCGCCACTTTGCCACCTGGCACGATCCTTTTAAAAAGCCCGCTTATTTATTTGCGTTAGTCGCGGGTGATCTCGCGCATATTGAAGATAAGTTCACCACTGGCTCAGCGCGTGATGTGGTTTTAAAAATCTATGTGGAGCCGAAAGACTTAGATAAATGCGATCACGCTATGACCTCGCTAAAAAATTCCATGCGTTGGGATGAAGAGGTCTATGGCCGTGAATACGACCTTGATATTTTTATGATAGTCGCCGTAGACGATTTCAATATGGGCGCTATGGAAAATAAAGGTTTAAATATTTTTAATACCTCTTGTGTATTGGCTAAACCCGAAACCACAACCGATGCAGGTTTTCAGCGTGTTGAAGGTGTAGTTGCGCACGAATATTTCCACAATTGGACGGGCAACCGC
>SYDJ01000189.1 GCA_005801205.1 Gammaproteobacteria bacterium | reverse complement strand
TATGATCTCAATAGCGCCACCAGCAATGCCAAGCATAATTAACTTATACGCCCAATCTAGCGTGGCCTTGATGCTAGCAACGCCGTCAATTATTCGCTTATGTTCTTTTGCCATCACTTGACCTCATCCGTACTTCCAAACCCGTTACCGCCGCGCTGGGTCTCGCTTAGGTTTCCATCGCCAAGGACTACGCCGTGTAGAACTGGCATGAAAAGGATTTGAGCTATTGCCTTGCCCCTGTGAATTGTTAATGGCTCACTACCAAGATTAATCAAAACCACTTTTATTTTATTCCTGTAGTCAGAATCAATAACGCCGGCCAAAACCCCATCAGCCTCAACCCCTAAAACGTGGATCCCGTAGTTTACAGCCAAACCTGATCGCGGCTTAATAATTCCCGCTACGCTCGGATGCATCTCCAGAGTTATTCCGGTGTCAATTGCTTTTCGATCCATTGGCATTAGCGTCAACTCTTCCTCATCGCTGAAAAGATCATATCCCGCCGCTCCCTCTGTGCCTAATCTTGGCATTATTGACGTTTCACTGCTTAGGTGTATCTTGATCATGCTCTAACTCCCAATTGATTTTGAATTCGTAAATGTCTGCCAATCGCTGGCATGATTTTATTTGGCGGCCTTTCCAGCGGTAGAAAAATGTGTAGTTTTCAGGCCTTGGTGTTATTCCGCTGTACTTTTCGCGGTTCTTTTGCAGCTCATCGTGATCATCTTCAAAGAGCCGCCATTTATCGATTTTTTTGTGATACAGGAATCTTGCTTGAGTCATTTTGCCCACCCACGATCACTTAAATCATGCTCTATGCTTCGATCTCTTGTGAGCCTAGCCTGTCCGGTTGAGTCGCATAATCTTTGCTGCTGTACGTGATTTACTTTTGGAGCATTACGCATTGCGATCTTGTTTCTCCCGTTCAACCTTGCGTAGCACTCGCTGAACCACTTTTTAAGCTTCTCTCCCTCGCGGAGTCTAATGCTGAATTCCTCGTCTATTTGCATTAGCTCAGCAGTCAAATCAAGCGCTGGGTACATATCACGCCATTTTGTAAAATCTACCGCATTAAGCTTTACCACCTCTCCTTCAAAAACATATTCGCTCATTTTGATAACCTCTCAACGTTTCGGCGGATCGCCTTGTTTTTCTTAGCCTTAGCTGTTGATTCTGATACTGCTAATTTTTCATCCCAGCCCTTCAAACGTTTTTCCATTTCGGTAGCGGCCATTACCCTGATTAGTCTTAACTCTTCTGGAGAGCACCATTCCATCAATTCCCTTGCTCTTTCCCAGAACTCATTGCGCGGTCTGTTCGTTCCTCGTGTAGCCATAAATATACCTTTTTTTCAGTGTTTCGCCCAAAGTTGGCCACTTCTCCCTTCTGGTATCTTCTAAGCTATCAGCATTAAGCAGCTTCTTAACTTAGACCAGCATTACGGGATAGTCTCTCTCCAGTGCGGTCGGGACGTAGCAGACAAGTGGACAGTCATTAGCCTTTTAGGCTCAGCCAAGCTTTTGGTAATATTTGCGTTTTCGCCAGAATCAAAAATCACTGCATAAAATGATCTGGTTATTGCTTTTGATGTAATCGCAGGTGCAATAAACGAACTAGGGCTATCACTGGAATTTCCAGTTATAAAACAAGGTAGGATTTTATCTACCTCTAGCTTTTTGTAAGTCGCCTTTTTAGCGTTGTATGGTCAACGTTTCCTCTCGACTGCGGCAACCCACGCTAGAGGTGAGAGGAAGGGCTTTCGATTGCTATCAGGCGATAGAATCTAGCCGCAATTAAATTCTAGCTAGTTGCCTTTAATATTGCAAGCCTAACCGCTTGCTCATTGTTATTTAAAACGTCCGCAAGCAAAGCAATGTCATTGTGCAGTTTATCACGAAGCTTTAACTGCGCCTCGGTCGCGTGCTGCCAATCGGTAACCCTGCAAGCAAGCTTAATTTTGTTCGCAACATCTTGAACTAATTGGTAAAATGTAGACTTGTTGCTGCATCTTGCAAAAAGATAGCCGCACATTTTTTTGTAGCTATCGCCGGAATCATTGCGGCTTTTAATCAGTTGATCGAATAGCCAGCCGTAAACCTCAATTTTTAATGTGGGGCTAATTGCCAAGGCCATATCAATGAATAGTAGCGGGTGAACCCAAGTGTGTGAGTTTTTACCGCGAGAGTTTATTTTTACTTGCCCGAACTTTGATTCAAGCTCGCCCATGAACTCCTTGGTTGACTTGTTGGCCATCCAGTCGTTGATAGAGAACATTGGCATGTCATTGGCTACTCTCCACTTGTTGCCAGCCTTAACAAGGTCTGTAGCGCTTAGGAATTCGTTCTTGCTGTTTTGCGATACCTGAGAGCCAAGCAAATCGCGCTTCATAATTACCGTAGTTTCCATATTAACCTCTTGCTTGTTTTTGACAAATTAAGCTTACTATTATAACGGTATGCTTGCAAGTATATTTTTAGGCAATAGGTTAAATTTAGAATAATAAAAAAGCCGACCTAAGTCAGCTTGTTTTGCGCCTTGCCGCCGCTTGCGTTACTCGGGCGAATAAGAGCAGCGGGGCACGTGTTTAGTATAATCAATATTGCGGATTAATCAATAATCACAGTGGCTGAAATTTGCTTTTCCAAGTCGGCGCTACAGGAATATAATCATCGCAGCATGACTCGCCAGCGTTATCGAAATCAATGTAGATCTGCCTGTGCTGGTTCGGCGTTGCTTGCGCTCTATAGCATTCGCCAAAGCTTGGGCAGTCTGATTTTGTGCACATTGATATGTCGGCCATGATTACACCTCATTAAGCAATAAACTCAGTCGATAAAACCGGCAAGTTTTTATAGCGCCAAGCTTTAAACCTTGCCTGTGCATGGTCGTCGGCCATTACATCTATAAACATGCTCAGGCCATTGTGGTTGCGTAGCTCTACTCTGTATTGGTGCATGATTACCTCACTACTCTGCATTCTGATATCTTTTCGACCCAGCTTTGAGACACCCCCAAATCAATGGCTATTGCTGAACTTTTAAGCCGCCTAGCCTCTGTTCTGGTTTCCTCTCGCAGCTTTGTGAGACGCGCTATTTCTTTGCTGATTTTGCGCACCTCTTTGATTAGATGGTCTCTTTGATCAACTCGCATTTTTACTTCGTAGTATGTTTCATCAGGATATTTTTTGCTCATGGCTTTACTCGATGTATTTATCATGTTCAATTGCAAACGTTTTGATTGCGTTTTGTATCCAATCGTTTGCAGCTGCGCACTTTTCTAGCATCTTCTTTTCGATTTCCATGTCGCGGGTGTAGCGCGCTACGGTTATCCGGTGATGCATTGGTATGGACGGGTCAATCAAGTGGATTTTTGGATCGTCCCATTCGCGCAGCAATTCGTCTGGCGTATCGATTGCGCAATAGGCAATCTCCCACTCTGGCAGGTCAAACAGGCACATGTACCCGCGCGCCTGCCATTCGTAGCCCTTCCCTTCCGCCATAGCTTCATTCAGAGGAAAGGTTAGCAATGACCATGCGATCTTAATGTCAACACCCTTGCGCGAGCTTGCAGCGACCAAATCAGGCTCTCCGGTTATGATCCCGTTGTTTCGGCGGCCTTCGCTCGGTATCTTTTTAAGGTCGTACATAAAAACGCTGTTGTACAGATCGATACCAGCATCCTCACACATGCGGCCTTTTTGGATTGCCTTCACATCATCCAAGCTTTTGCGAACGCCAAAAAGCTCCTCTCGTGTCATTTCAAGCATGGCGCTTTTTGCGGTTTCAGACCACGGATCGCTTTTGCTGCGCGCCTCGGTCATTATCTTGTCAATCGAGCTGCAGCGGATCATTTCGGCGCCTCATCTGAAAAATGAATATGTAAAAGATCTTTTTGGCGCTCATTAAGGATGAATTTTTCATTGAGCTTTTCGAGTGAGTATTCGCCGTTTTTTATCTTTGTTATTGCGGATGAAAGGCGCTCATCACTTATGGGTTGCAGCTCGCTCTTTGGTGCTTCATGCGGAACCACTTCCTCCTGCGGCTCTGGTGCGTGAAGCTCTCCTTTGTGCCACAATTCAAGCGCGCAACCAAACCGCATTGCCGCGTTTCTCAGTGCATCACCAATAAGCTCTTTGATTGCATCGCCGCCAGTTTTGCCGGTCGCGTCACCGTAGCCAATACGGGTGACGCCAAGAATAGTAAGCTTTATCCAAAGTCCTCCAAGCTTGTCCTGTGCTGGTAGACCAAATTCATTCAATGCCATTGGCTCCCATGACCAGCATGGGTCAACCTCTAATAGCCGGTCAGTTATTGCAGCATGCCCAACGTAGTCAAGATGTACTACGTCTTTGTGATGCCACCCGCCGCAAAT
>SYDJ01000017.1 GCA_005801205.1 Gammaproteobacteria bacterium | reverse complement strand
TGTGCGTTAGGCTGGGACTGTAATCCCAAATGCTTTCCAGTTGCGGTCTGATAATCACAAAAAATCCGATACGTTGTTCGTTCGTATCGGATTTTCTGGTTATTTACGTTCGGGGGCAATGCTTAAGTGAACAGCATTGCAGCGTAGTGCTGGACTTTTTGTGTCGCTAAATGAGCTGCAATGAATTACAAGCAGCCTGTATTAAATCGCTCAGCGCCATCCCATTCACAAGTGCCGCCAATACATTGGCTCAAGTTGTTGGTAAAGGTGTAGGTGGCGAAGTCAAAGATTTTGAACCAGCCGCTATCGTCCCACACGGCGGTGGGTATGCCTTTTACCGAGGCAAATTTTGCATCCAGCTTTGAATAAAACAGGCGGATGTTATTGCAGCTAAAGGTTTGGTAGCGGCTGCCCCAACCACTGCCCCATTCGCCTATATAAACGGGCATACCATTACCTACAGACTTACTCCAATTGAGCATGGTATCCATAGGGCTGGAAATATCGTTATCCGTCCAGTTGTCAGCATAGTCGCCTTGGTTGTCGCCATTAAATGTCCAGGGGTTGTAGTGGTGGAAGGTGGCCATGAGGTATTGATCTTGCCCTCCGCCTACATCGTTAAGGTTTGGCCAAGTGATCGCCATTTCCTGTGCGCCAAACCACTGGTTGCCGCCAATCAAGATGATGCGTTCGGCATCGACTGCGCGGATTTTTGTATAAGATTTACTGGTCATGGCGCGAACTTTGGCGGGATCCATAGCACTGCCGTTACTCAAGTGTGGCTCGTTCAGAACTTCAAACAATAGGCGATGATTGCGGTCGCGATAAATATCCGCGATGTCTTGCCAAAGACGCTCTAGCACGGCGGCTCGGTTATTGTCTTTTAACGCGGATTCGTGATGCGCGTTAATCACCACATACATATCCTGCAGGCTCAAGGCGTAATCAATGATTTGGCTGATCACAACCAAGCGCGGGTGGCTGCGGTTTACATCGCCCACAGTAGTACTGTTTACCAAGGTTGTGCCATCAATCTTTTCTGTCCAGGTGATAGGAATGCGCACGTTTCTAAAGCCCTGCGCGTAGTAAGCATCTATTTTGGCTTTGGCGGCGGCAAAGGTGCGAGGGTGCTGGGTATTGTCAAACATCTGACCCAGATTAAACCCCTTACCCATTTTGCTGGCGGCTTGCTTGGCGGTTATGGCTGCGCCATTAGAGCTGCTAAGGCTGCTTTGGCTGCTGGCGCTTGATGCAGGCGCAGAGCTGGGCGAAAGAATTGAGCTTGAAGAGCTTGAACTTGCAACAGCAGAACTTGAAGAGCTGGAGCTCAATACAGCTGTACTGCTGACTTGGTCGCCAGAGCTGCCATTGGATGAGCTTCCGCCACAACTTGTCAGTGTGCAGACACAAAGGAAGCTGGCCCCCATGAAGCTATAGATGTTTGA
Organism: Gammaproteobacteria bacterium; assembly: GCA_005801205.1. Classification (GTDB taxonomy): domain Bacteria; phylum Pseudomonadota; class Gammaproteobacteria; order Pseudomonadales; family Cellvibrionaceae; genus Cellvibrio. The sequence goes on along the minus strand of SYDJ01000017.1, from coordinate 9,398 downwards.
TTTGAATATTGTCATTGTTGAGAGTTTCTCCAAGGATGTTGTTATGTTTTCTTCGAAACGGGTAAAACCGCTACGCCACGTAATTGAGTAGGGCTGATTGCTTTATATAGTGCGTAAATAGCGGGAGCATGTCGCACCAGATTGCGATCTTGGCGAATAATGGGGCGCACCAGTTTCGCGGCGATTGTGGGAGCGTTGGTATGGCGCTGAACGTAAGTCTAGACGCTGTTGTTTAAAGCGCTATGGCTCCAAGTGCTATGGTTCAACGTGTTATGTGTTGGAGGCTATTTTGCAGTAATAGAACGAAGATTTAATTCTGAATTCACAAACTCTGTGTAACTTGTCCGTTAAAAATCCGGCTAGGTACCGGATTTTTAACGGAGTAAGTTGAATGCCTTACTCGCGGTTAAGGCTTTGTGGGTCTTCTTGTTGCGAATCCAAGCAGTGTGAAACCTGCTAGCGCGATTAAAAAGCCAAGCTGAATGCTTCCTCCGCCGGATTTGCCACTGCTGGGTGGAGTATCGGGTGTTGCACTTGACGCTGCACTGCTTGCAATCGACGCGGATGAGCTACTTACTGAGCTTGAAGATGAGCTTGAAGATGAACTAGAAGATGAGGAGGATGAGCTCGAAGATGCAACCGAGCTGGCCACACTTGAGCTTGCGGAACTGCCGCTATTTGCCGGTATTGCTGGCCAATTGAGGACGGCATCTTTTACCAATGCGCCAGAAGCGGTGAGCTGCGAACTTACCCATCCGCCATCTACGCTTGCGCCCGCAACCAATGCAGAAGCGCCTTCATTTTTATCATTTAATGCCCAATTGGCATGGCTGATATTGTTGGCTTTAAGGAAGCTGAGCCATGCAGTGGTTTCGCTATTTGCTACTGCGCCGCCGCCATCAGCATTAACTGCACCCCATTCGGTTACGAAGAGTGCTATGCCTTTGTTCAGTGCCGTTTGCGCTTTATCGCGGAGTGATTGTTTATGTGTGCCCGCATAAAAGTGCAATGTATAAGCGATATTGGCGTATCCGGTAATGGGATCATTTGCGGCTTTATCGACATCTTGTGACCAGGTTTGTGTACCTACAATAATTAAGTTGTCGGGGTCTATGGCGCGAATCGCAGCAATAACATCTACCGCGTAAGGTTTGATCGTTGTGCTCCAATTGGTGGTGTTGAGCGGTTCGTTGTAGATCTCATAAATCACGTTGTTAGAGTCTTTGTATTTAGTGGCTACTTCTTGAAAGAAGGTGATGGCTTGGGCTTTGTAATCTTCAGCGTGATGTGAATGCCAGTCAACAATCACATACATATCATTGGCGATAGCGGCATCTACTACGGTATAAACTCGGGTTTTATTGCTGGCGTCGCTAATTGCTTTGGTGGTTTTGTTGAGATAGCCACCATTTTCTTCAACGCCCATAGAGGCGCGAACCAGATTGGCTTTCCAATCACTTTTTAGCCATGCAACTGTTTTAGCGTTGTAGTACTTGTCGCCACCCCAGCCGGTATTACTCCAAAATAAGCTATTACCCGCAATGCTTCCTACTTGTCCGCCAATTAATACTTTGTTGCCGCTAACGCTGAGCGGTGCTACGCCGGTGACTGCTGAGTAGGCTTGTGCGCTAAGCATTAACCCGAGTGTAGCAAGGGCGAGGGGTTTCGCTGCGCCTGCAAGTGCTTTGATCTTGTTGCTGTAAAATGGATTGCGATTCATGCCGTTTTTCCTGCTGTTATGTATGGAGACTATTGATATTGCCTAGTTGCGATAGACTTGCGTCAGTATAGAGAAGAGCGTGCGCAGATAGTTTTGGCTAGCGTAGAGAAGTGATAATAAGGCGTAAAGATTTGTTCGTAATGAGTTTTTACAGTTCTCTCGTTATTACCGCCTTCTTGTCATTACCACCTTATGGCAAATATAAGAAGGCGGCAATCACAAGCAGGCGATGTTCAGAAAATCCTTACTTTTTTTGCTCCAAATCTTCGGGTGCTACAAAAAACAATTCAGCCGGCAATGTTATAACCAGTGCAAAGGGAACAAAATTTTCTTGCGTTGCTTTTTCGGCATGCAGTTCGATAGCGACATCGCCACCTTTTTCAATCAGAAATTGTTTCACTGCGTCCATGCCAACTCCACGGCCTGAAACCGTTGTGATTTCCTCTTTGGTGGAAACGCCAGATTCAAAAATAAGTTGTGCTATATCGTTAGTGCTTGGTTTATCACCTTCTTTCCATAGTGCCAAACGAACACCTTTGTTGAAGAGTGCAGGTGTGTTGAGCCCTTTACCATCATCTTCTATCACAATTTTAAGTTTGTCCTTCTCAACCCCTGCGCGAATTTGAATCAAGCCTTCTGCCTTTTTGCCTGCTGCGACGCGCTTCTCGGGTGCTTCAATACCATGGTCAAGGCTGTTGCGCAGAATGTGTGAAAAAACATCGGTAATAAGTGCTTGTGCTTGCGATGGAATTCGAACACTACCGGATTCTACGGTGACAACGGGCGTTGGTTTTTCAAGCTGCGCGGCAATGGATCCCAGAGAGGCAATAGCATCCTCTAGATTTTTCTCGATCGATACTGCATTTAATTGGTTAACATAGGTTTTGAGCGCATCCAATCCTTTTTGTTGAATGTAGGGTTCAATGCGGCTCATAACATCGCTGCTCATCCAGAAGCCATCGTTACGGGTGGATTTACTTTTCCCTCTGCCTAAGACGCTACGGTAGACATAGGCGTATTCTGTAAGGCCTTTTTCAACAAGGTCTAAATCTTCCAGTAGTTTTGATGTTTCCCAAATTGGCTCGCTCGATTCTTTCAGTGCTGTGTAGCTGGATTCCACTTCATGCACTGTGTTACTTAAATGCGTGAAGCCAAAGGTTCTGCAATTTCCTTTGATGGTATGCATGTTTCTGAACAGCAAGCCAATCACTTTTTCATCGTAACCGTTGGATGATTCAATGGCGGCGCGATTGGACGCTATGTATTTGGATGCAGATTCTTCAAAGCTTAAATATTTATCGGCAGAAAGGTTGAGTAATTGGCTAATAATATCGAGCTGACGTTTCTGTTCTTTGGCTTCGCTTTCCATGACTTTGAGCTGAGTTACGTCGCGAACTGAAACCATCAATTTACTGACGATGTCATCTACAATGATCGGGTTCCAATCAAGAGATAGGTATTTTTGTTTGCCGTTAATTTGACTGTCAAATTCTGCTAGCAGTAATGACTTATTAAAATCGAAGTTCATCTCATCTTCGCCAATGATTGCAAAAATTGCCGCTTTTGCAGAGTCCAATGCATCGCTACCAATATTGGCACCGTTAAATAGCAGTTCGCTGGCTTCACGTTCTGCAATCTCTGTTGTGTCAAAAATAGATTCAAGGTAGTGCGAGTATTCGGGATGAATTTTCCCGTCAGCCTGCACAGTGAACAAGCCTTGCGGCATGTTGCTCAGCATGGCCTGAATATCGTTACTTTTTTGTCTAACTTCGGCGGTGCGCTCTGCCACTCGAATCTCAAGGATTTTATTTTGCTCTTCAATGAGCTGGCGCTTTCTACGTTGTGAATATACGAACCATGCCAGTAGCGCGATAACTATTAATGTGTAAATCGTGTAGGCCCACCAGGTTTTCCACGGTGGTGGCAATTGTATAACAGTGATACTTTTTCCTTCATCACTCCATACGCCGTCATTATTGCTGCCTTTTACTTTGAATACATATTTTCCAGCATTCAAGTTAGTGTATTTAGCGGAGCGTTGATTGCCGGCATCCAACCAGTCTTTATCAAATCCCTCAAGCTTGTAGGAGTATTTGTTTTTATTCGAGTCTCTAAAGTTTAGAGCGGCAAATTCGAATACAAACATAGATTTTGTATAATCGAGTACGATGTGGTCAGCGTGATTGACGGATTTTGTTAAAATACCGTCTGAACCACCCACAGCAATTGAGTCTGCAAATATTTTAAAGTCTGTGAATGCAATCGGCGGAGCAAGAGTATTTTCTGAGAGTTCTGAAGGGTTAATAATGCGCAGCCCCTCAGCTCCACCAAAAACTATTTCACCTTTTTGTGTCGCTACACCCGCATGAGTTGCAAAGCCTCCCACTAAGCGGCCGCCAATACGGTTATAGATTTTAATTTTTTTTGTTTCAGGGTTTAAGGATGCAATACCGTTGTTGGTACTCACCCATATATTGCCTGCTTTATCCTCCAAAATTTGTCGAATACCATCGTTGATAAACCCACTTTTCTTGTCAAAAACGGTAAATGTTTTTGTTTTTGCATCAAATAAGTTTAAGCCTGCATCTGTGCCCACCCAAAGTCTTTTCTTGCTGTCTTCAAATAGAGAGAGGCACGAGTTATTGCTCAGCGACCCTAGTGTTTCTGCGTTAGACGTGAAACGGGTGAAGGTTTCTTTGCTTCGATCAAATAGATTTAACCCTGATGAAGCACCTACCCATAGGTTGCCGTTTGAGTCTTCGAGTAAGGACCACACTAAGTTTCCGCTAATGGACTCAGGATCGCCCGCTACACTGGTATAATGCGTGTATAATTTTGTTCTCGGATTATATTTACTGATGCCTCCCGTGTGAGTGGCAAACCACATGTCATGGAATTTATCTTCAATAATTGACCAGACGGGGGCGCTGTTTAAACGCTCGGAAGTACTTACCCGTGTAGTCGATTGGCGGTTTGCATCAAACGGGTAGCGGGTAAATTTATTGGTTTCTGGGTTGTAGCTAGAAACACCTGCCCCCCAACTTCCTGTCCACACTAGCCCATTTGAATCCACATAGTTGGTCAGCACTGCATTGCCGCTGAGCGTGGTAGGGTCATTAGGGTCTGCTAGAAAGTGTTTAAATTCATTTTTCTCTCGATCGAAATAAGTTAACCCTCCTCCGTCGGTACCCACCCAAAGGTTTCCATTCTTATCTTCAGATACAGATTGCACAGCGGTGTAGCTAAGGCTATTGGGGTTAGCAATATCGCGCGCATAAGAAGTAATTGCTGCGCTTGAACGATCGAAAAAATTTATGCCTACTGGGTAAGTGCCAATCCATACATCGCCATTTTTGTCTTCGTAAGTGGTGCGCGCGCGCGTAGAACCTAATGAGCCTACGCGGCCGGGTTCATAGGTATGGGTAAAAAAACGCTTCGTAGCTTTATCAAAAACACTTACGCCACCGCCATCGGTGGAAATCCATAGGGCACCCTTTGAATCCATCATCAAATCCCAAATATCATTACCACCCAAGCTAAACCGGTCGGCAGGATCATTTAGATAGCGTTTCATTGCACCGGTTTTGGGGTCGAAATGCACGAGACCATTTTGAGTGGCTATCCAGAGTTTTTCTTCGCCATCTGGCGCTATATCCATAACGCGATTATCGAGCAGTGCGCTAGGTTTTTCAGGGTTTGGGCTGTAGAAGGAAAATGTTTTTGTTTCCCAATCCAGTTTTTGTAAACCGACTTCTGTGCCAAGCCAAATGGTGTTCGGGCTCTCTACAAAAATGGCGTTAATTCGAGCTGCTTTAAGGCCGTCTGGTTTTGATTTATCGGTAGTAATAAATGTATATTTTAAGGTGGTGGTGTTTACAATAAAAAGTCCAGTATTGCCTGCCACGAGTAATTCCCCGCTGGCTAATTCAGCCATGCGCAAGAGTCCGACCTCTGATATTTTAGCCGTTTGTGTGTCATCATCTTTTAGTCGAACAAGCTTTTCAATATTGCGATCGTAGCGTAATAGCCCCGCTCTTGATGCTACCCAAATCGTGTGATGGCTATCCTCAAAAATACTTTCGGAAAATTGCACAGCCTGTTTTTCATTCGGTTTGTTTTCGATGTCACTTATATCAATTCGGCGAAATTCAACGCCATCGTAGCGAATTAACATATTCGCACCACCAAGCCACATGAAACCATCGCTATCCTGCAAAAAGGAGGCACCTTCGCCCAGAGCAATATCTTTGTTTTCTAGAATATTCTGAAAACTAATCTGCTCCGGAATAATACCGGCCAATGCTGTTGCGCTCAGTTGAATAAAGAGCAACCCCGCTGCTAACAAACATTGAAACAGTTTTGAAGAAAGGGAGAAGTAAGTAGACCAAGGGAGTGAGCGCGTCATGATTTAAAACCCCAATTGTTTTGTTGTTGCGAGCGAATTAGCGGCAGGCATGCCGAATATTAAAATGAAAGCGTGGTTGCAGCGATATCAGTGGTCAGAAAAAATCTAATTCGCCTGCATTTACCAAGTCGTTTACTGTAGGTTGGTTTTCACTGAATCGTTCTGGCTGCCAATACAAATTGAAAATGAATTTGTGAAACAACGAAAATGATCTTCGCTCGCCAGATTTTTCACGCAGCGTATATTTAAAGCACAGTTGTGGCGCATTAGTGCCAAAGCTAATGTATTTATTTTTGTGGTTCACGATGATGGGCACTTGTGTTGCCACATTGCTGAGCGGTTTTTCTTCAGACACAAAGCGATTTTTAATTCCGCCCCAGCTCATGTTGGTGATTTCGCTGAGAATGTCGTTGATGACTCTAAAGTTGTCTGAGTCAGTGTATGTGTCAGATATTTTTTCTGTTTTCGTAAGGGCAAGCACATTGTCTTCGGAGAGCTGTATCATCATATAGCCTTTGCACCAATAGCTCTCGACGGGCATTAAACTAAATAGCTCACCGTAGATGATGCGATCTTTCACCACATAGGGTGTGGCTACTTCAACGTCCACATCATCAAAAAAGTGATAAAGGGTGTTGCGCGTAATTTCTTCAATTCCACGCACCAGCGCATTTGGATATTCAGCACAAAATATGTGTTGTTCAATGGCTTCTTGTAGATTGTTGATGCCGTCAATGTCGTAAATCATGCAAAATGATTTAAGCAGTTGTTCATCGAGGGTGTGAGTCAATGGTGAGCATCGACGCAAAAAAATAGGAAGCTCAGGTCGAATACGATGAATCTCTATTCCTAAATCAATGCCGCCCCCCGGAATTGATTCTATATCTTCCGATAAAAAAATTGCGCCTAAATCCACGTAGGATTTTAAAATGTCCAGTATTTTTGAGGAGGCGGATTTAACTGCGATTAGATGGCTGTTGCCGCAAAAATCCTTTATTCGATTTTCGTGCTCAAGGCTACAATCGCACACAAGAACTTTGCTTTCGGTAGGAAACGAATTTTCAATCATGATCATGGCTCAATCAGGTAAAGTTAAAGAATAAAGAAAATTGTAATTAGAGAATTAGGGCATTAAATTCAACTAATTAATTTCTTTATACCTTCTATGGCTGCCGAACCATTAAAGGGTTTAACAATCCACCCTTTAACGCCGGCGTCTTTGCCGCGTTGTTTCATGCTAGGGTTGCTCTCTGTTGTTAGCATAATAATCGGTATGGTTTTACCCAAGGCCTTTACTTTTTCAACCATCGTTAATCCGTCCATATTTGGCATATTCACGTCGCAGATCACTAATTTTAAATTGGGGTCGCGTTGAATTTTTGCCAAGCCGTCAACACCATCAACAGCGGTGTCCACATCAATTCCATTGGAGGAAAGAAAGCTGCTCACTTCATTTCTCACAGTGCTGGAATCATCAACAACAAGTACTTTAGCCATAAATTTCACCTCTTAATCTATTAGAAGAATTCAAGTTCACCCGAGGCTTCGCTTTCCACGGCTAGCTCAGGTATTTTTAATGTTAGATTGTTTTCAAAGCCTTGATTGATAAACAAGTATAAGCTACCAAAAAAAAGTGGCTCGCCGTCCAAAAAGCATCCGATGTGTACTTCGCTATCTGGCGCTATGATTTCCATATGTTTGGTGCTATTGCTTATGTGAAGGGTTGCGGGTGTTGACATTCCCGACGAGAACCCCGCATAACCTAAAATTCGGTTTGCTGCGCCACATAAGTTATTGACTAATTCTGAAATATAATCTTGGTATTGAGTTTTTTTGTCACCACGAATCTCTGAGTTTATCGTGTCAAAAAACTTATTAATCACTGCATCTGCGTTCGAGTAGTGCAGCAACATATTCATTTTGAATGTAGATGCGGCAATCGAACAAATAACAGATTTAAACTCCTGCGCTTCAATAAGGTTTCGCTCGACCAAGTTAATAGATACTCTTTCTTGCTTGCTGATAACGGCAAGAGTCTCAGCAAAAGACTGCGTCAGAATTGTGGTCAAGCTTCGATGGTTAATAGGATCCATGTAATCTAGCTTCGCTGTGCGTCTACATTAAAATAATTAGTTCATAACCTTTGCTATTTCGGAATGAAGATTAATCACTCCTGTGCAAATCATTCGGCTAGTGGCCTGAATGTCTTGAAATGCGGTGACAGTTAATATTTCATTTTTACAGAGCTTATCTTTGTTGCTGTTGTTTAACTCTTCTGATTGGTTGGCAAGATTTCTCACTTCAGAAGCAACTACAGCAAAGCCCTTGCCGGCTTGACCCGCTCTTGCGGCTTCAATACTTGCGTTCAGTGCGAGTATTACAATTTGTTTAACAATACGTTGAAAGGAATTACTTTGTTCTTGCATAGAGGCGTTGCTCGACATCAGGCTTTCAAGCTGAGCTGTCCATCGATCAAATGAAATAAGATCCTTCTGCAGCTGATTTGCATTTTTCTGCAGCTCTGAAATTTTGTTGGCCAACTCATGTCTGTAGCGGCTGTTTTCTTGGCCAAGCTGAGTTATCGCTGACTCTAAGTCTCGCTGAGTCAACTCCATTTGCCTTAAGTGTTGGCGGGTTTCTTCCTCTTTTTTTGAGGTGGCAGCTTCCAGTGTGATAATTCTGTCGTTGAGAGCCGTTATAGTGCTGTTTGAATCAGCCATGGCTTTCTCATGCTCGCGACGTTCTAGCATTCGACCAAGAGCCTCTTTGTGCTTCGCGCTAAGCGCAAGGGCTTCTGTCTGGTATTTGTGTCGCATGAGGCCGAGGGCAAGGCCCAGAGCAGCAATAATGAGAATGAGTACAGTAGTTGTCATGGCGTTATTGGATCACGTCTGTGTTGTTGGGCTGAGGAGGGCAAGCTATAGCGATCTCTAGATGCTGAGGTTCCCCCCATTTCTATTCAGCGTAGATTAGGGTTTGTAGTTCGTCACGGAATTCACTGCTTTTTTTAGCGTTTGAGTCTTTAAACGTATGAATAGCAAGGTTTTCGCAGTGATCGTGATAGAGAAGAAGGCATTTTTTTGCCTACTTGTTTAATGTGAATGCGGTGTTGGAGTAGCGACAAGTGCTGAGCTTGGCGATTTATTGTTCTTTTGAGCCTTGCTCCTTGCATATAAACCCTGAAGTCCCTAGTATACGCACCCCCAACCGGCCCGAATCGTTTCTGATTGTTCGGGCTACTCCTTGTCTCACCGCATTCGCGGGAGGCTTAAC
>SYDJ01000188.1 GCA_005801205.1 Gammaproteobacteria bacterium | reverse complement strand
CCGCGATTTTTTTACCGATGTGACCGGATTTGCCCATGCCGGTCACAATAATGCGGCCAGAGCAATTGAGCATGAGTTCGCAGGCTTTGTTGAAGCCCTGATCGATACGCTGACTCAAGGCGCTTACGGCGTCAGATTCTATGCGAAGGGTGCGAAGCCCTGAGCTGATAAAATCGAATGTAGGCATAGATTGATACTCGTGATGACGATTAACACTACAGATAACGGCGCAAGGCGGGCATTATAGCGATCTTGGGTTCAACTCGCTTGATATTGGGGATTGAATCCCCAATTTACAATTCCGCGTAATGCTCAATTTGCTCGCTGAGCTTGGATGAGGTGGTTTATACCTTGATTCAAGCATCAAAGGATAAGCACTGTTGTTGGTGATATCACAACCAAGTGCTTGATAAGCTTGGCGTATTTTATTGGAACTTTTAATTAGGAAGCTAACTTTATGAAACCACTGTACCAAAACTTGACTCGCGCACTTTACGTGATAGGCACACTTTTAACCTTGGCCTTGATGGTTGTTACCCCTGCGGCTCTAGCTGCCGAAAAAACACCTCAGGCAATTGTTGAACAAGCGACTGTTGATATGCTCGCCACGGTGAAAAAACACAATGCCGCTGGTAAAAAAACCGATGCCTACTATGCCGATGTGCAAAAAACACTGGAAGCGGTAGTCGATTTCCCGTTTATTGCCAAAGCGGTAATGCGTAAATCCGCTAAAACGGCTACGCCAGAGCAAATGGATAAATTCACCGCTGTGTTCAAAGATGGCTTGATTAAAACCTACGCTAAGGGTATTGCTAACTACGCGGATAGCACCATTAAAACCCTACCAGTGACTATGCCTGCCGATGCGCGTCGTGTAAGTGTGGATCAAGAGGTTAGCGACAAAGGCAATACCCACAAGCTGTCCTATACCTTAAAATTGGGTGACAGCGGTGATTGGAAGTTGATTAACGTGGTGTTGAACGGCGTTAACTTGGGTGAATCTTTTACCAGCCAATTCGACCAAGCCATGATTAAGAACGACAAAGATGTGGATAAGGTGATTGCCACTTGGTTGGAATCTAACTAAGCCCAAATCTTTGCTTAGATCCCAAAAACCCCGAGCTTTGCGGCTTGGGGTTTTTTATTGGCCGGTTGTGCCGTTATTAAAGTAACTTGAGTTTAATTGATGCGATTTTGACCCTATTCGGGTAAGATTCACGCCTTTCATTTTCCCCCTCTTTTTTGAATAAGGGCAGCGCCCTGAGAGTTTTTCTATGCAAGCTGAGCAAATCAAAGCGCTTATTGAAAGCCAAATTTCCGATAGCCAAGTCCAAGTGGGTGTTAACGGTAGCCATATTGATTTGGTGGTTATTAGCCCAGTATTCGCGGGTTTAAGCCCCGTTAAAAAGCAACAGCTTGTGCTCGGCACACTTGCGCAACAATTTGCTGATGGCACCATTCACGCGGTTGATTTTGTGAAGACATTTACCCCTGAGCAGTGGCAGCAACAACAATAATTTAGTGTCTTCAATTAGCTCTCGTAACGTTTTACCTCTCGTACCTTATTGGTTTTGGATAAGTAATGGATAAGTTTAAAATTCTGGGCGGTGGTCCGCTCAGTGGTGAAATTTGTATTTCTGGCTCAAAAAACGCGGCCCTGCCAATTCTTGCCGCTGTGCTCTTAGCGGATAGTCCGGTGACTCTACATAATGTCCCGCATTTGAATGACATCACCACCATGAACAAGCTGTTGGCTTCTATGGGGGTGCAAATCGAGGGGACGAATGACCACGGTTTTGTGTTGGATTCCAACAACATCACCGACTTTACCGCGCCTTACGATTTAGTAAAAACCATGCGCGCCTCCATTCTTGTGCTTGGCCCTATGCTCGCCCGTTATGGTGTTGCCAACGTATCTTTTCCCGGCGGCTGTGCAATTGGTTCGCGCCCGGTAGATATTCATCTGCGCGGCCTTGAGGCCATGGGTGCAAACATTGAGATCGATGGCGGTTATATTCGCGCGACATCTGAAGGCCGATTGAAAGGCACCCACTTTTTGATGGATACCGTCACCGTTGGCGGTACTGAAAACCTGTTGATGGCTGCGGCTTTGGCCGATGGTAAAACCATTCTTGAAAACGCTGCGCGCGAACCAGAAATTGTCGATTTGGCCAATATGCTGGTTGCTATGGGTGCAAAAATTGAAGGCATAGGCACTTCAACCTTAACGATTCACGGCGTTGAATCGCTACACGGTTGTACCTACCGTGTTATGCCCGATCGTATTGAAACCGGCACCTATTTAGTCGCCGCCGCTGCAACGCGGGGCAGTATTAAGCTGACGGCGACCAGTGCTGATTATCTTGAAGCGGTTATTTTTAAGCTAGAGGAAGCGGGGGCCGATATTACTACCGGTGCCGATTGGATCAATTTGGATATGCACGGCAAGCGCCCTAAAGCGGTGAGTTTGAAAACCGCGCCTTACCCCGCATTCCCAACCGATATGCAATCGCAATTTATGGCGATGAATGCGGTAGCCGAAGGCGTGAGCCACATCACTGAAACCATTTTTGAAAACCGCTTGGTGCAAGTGAACGAGCTGAACCGTATGGGCGCGCATATCACTCTGGAAGGCAACACCGCTGCGGTAACGGGCGTTGAACGCTTGAGCGGTGCGCCAGTCATGGCGTCAGATTTGCGCGCATCTGCCAGTTTGGTGATAGCGGGTTTAGTAGCGGATGGTGAAACCTTGATTGACCGTATCTATCACATTGACCGTGGTTACGAGGCGATTGAAGCAAAATTCCAAAGTATCGGCGCTAGCGTGTGTCGTGTGAAAGGCAGTTAACGACCAGCAGTTAAGAAAAGGCAAGCTAATATGACTCAAACGCTCACCATCGCGCTGACTAAAGGGCGCATTCTAGAAGAAACTTTACCCTTGCTAGCCGCAGCGGGTATTGAGCCGCTGGAAGATATGGAAAAAAGCCGCAAGCTGGTTTTTGATACTACACAAGCTGGCGTGCGCTTTTTGCTGTTGCGCGGTGCCGATGTTCCGACCTACGTTCAATTTGGTGCGGCCGATATGGGTGTTTCCGGTAAGGATACCTTGATGGAAAACGGTGCCGATGGTTTGTACGAGCCGCTGGATTTGAATATCGCCCGCTGCCAATTAATGACCGCTGGCGTAAAAGGCGCAACAACTCCTACTGGCCGCATCCGTGTGGCTACCAAATACGTGAATATCGCCAAGCAATATTACGCTGCGCAAGGCCGCCAAACTGACATCATCAAACTCTACGGCGCTATGGAATTGGCACCGATTATGAATTTGGCGGATGAGATTGTGGATATCGTCGATACCGGCAATACCCTGCGCGCCAATGGTTTGGAACCGCGTGAATTTATTGCTGACATCAGTTCTCGTTTGATCGTCAATAAAGCTTCGATGAAAATGAAACACGTGCAGATTCAGGCGATTATTGATCATATTGCGCAGGCTGTTGCCGGTTAAAAAACACCCCCTCCCAGCCTCCCCTTGAAAAGCGGGGAGGAGCGTACTCCCAGTTTGGCGAGATCTAGCCCCTCTCCCTCATGGAGAGGGTTGGGGAGAGGGAAAAATCAAACTATCCCATCCATAACAATTCCCAATGAGCTTTTTCCTCACTTAAACTTGATGATTAAGCCAATCCGATTAAATGAGTAAAACCATGTCTGAATCCCTTATTACCCGTTTAGATGCCAGCCAAAGCGACTTTAAACAGCGCTTGGATGATTTGTTGGCGTGGGAATCGGTTAGCGATACCCGCGTTGCCGGCGTGGTGGACGATATTATCCAGCAGGTTAAAACCCGTGGCGATGCTGCGGTTTTAGAATTCACTAACAAGTTTGATCGCCGAAGTGCGCAAACTATGAGCGAGTTAGTCATCACCGCCGAGCAATTAAAGGATTCATTAACTCAAATTAGCCCAGAGCAGCGTCAAGCGCTGGAAATTGCGGCAGAGCGTATTCGCAGTTATCACCAGCACCAGTTGCAAGCCTCATGGCGTTATACCGAAGCGGATGGCACTGTGCTCGGTCAACAAATTACCGCTATGGAGCGCGTGGGTCTTTATGTTCCGGGTGGAAAAGCGTCTTATCCATCGTCAGTATTAATGAATGCTGTACCTGCGAAAGTCGCCGGTGTGGATGAATTGACAATGGTAGTGCCTGCGCCGGATGGTGAATTAAGCCCAATGGTTCTGGCTGCTGCTGCCATTGCGGGTGTTGACCGAGTAATTACGATTGGCGGCGCGCAAGCGGTTGCTGCTCTTGCTTATGGAACAGAAACTATCGCTAAAGTGGATAAGATTGTCGGCCCCGGTAATATCTATGTGGCGACTGCCAAGCGCGCTGTGTTTGGCCAAGTCGCTATCGACATGATTGCCGGCCCATCTGAAATTCTCGTGATTTGCGATGGACTGACCGATCCCGATTGGATCGCTATGGATCTGTTTAGCCAAGCGGAACATGACGAGCAAGCCCAAGCGATTTTGCTTTGCCCAGATGCAGATTATTTGGATGAAGTTGAAGCCGCAATTACTCGTTTATTGCCGACCTTAGCCCGTAATGAAATTGCTGCAACCTCACTAAAAAATCGCGGTGCTTTGATTAAGGTCGCGGATATTGATGAAGCCATCGCGGTAAGCAATCGCATTGCTCCAGAGCATTTGGAGTTATCTGTTGCTGACCCAGAATCGCTATTACCAAAAGTTCGCCATGCCGGCGCAATTTTTATGGGGCGCTTTACGCCAGAAGCTTTAGGCGATTATTGCGCTGGGCCAAACCATGTATTGCCAACCTCTGGCACCGCACGTTTCTCATCGCCATTAGGTGTATACGATTTCCAAAAGCGCAGCTCAATTATTATGTGTTCGGCGGCGGGTGCATCTGAATTGTCGAAGGTTGCTTCAGTGCTTGCGCGCAGCGAATATTTAGAAGCCCATGCGCGTTCAGCGGAATATCGCATTAAAGATTGAGGCTCCCTAGGTTTTAGTTTTGGGTTGACCAATAGGTGAAAGCTCGGCAGTTGCTTTCACGTCTACTTTTTTTCCTTCGCGTACTATTTTAATGTTCACTTCGGAGCCTGGTTGTAAACTGCGCACAAGATTGAGTGCAGCGTGAATTTTAGTGATGGGCATTACTTGCCCTATGGGCGTGTCATCAAGCGGTAGCTCGTTGATCTGAGTAATAATGTCATCTTTGCGCAGGCCTGCTTTTTCGGCGGGGCTATTGGCGTCAATCGCAATCACCAAAAAGCCATTGGTTCCAAAATGTTCGCTGCCTTTTTCAGTAAGTGGTGGTGCCGTTAAGCCCAGCCAACCTTTACGTACTTCACCGTATTTAATGATTTCCTTCAACGATAGCATGGCGGTATCAGCCGGAACCGCAAAGCTTATTCCCACCGAATCGGTTCCTGTTTCATCGAGCGCAGCGGTGTTTATTCCAATAAGATTTCCGCGTGCATCAACCAATGCTCCACCGGAGTTGCCGGGGTTTATGGCAGCATCGGTTTGAATAAAGTTTTCGTTGCTGTTAATGCCAAGGTTCCATCGGCCGGTGGCGCTGACTATGCCTTGGCTGACGCTTTGACCAACTCCATAGGGGTTGCCAATTGCTAGAACTACATCGCCTACCCGAATATTGTTGGATTGTTCAATATTAATGGCGGTGAGTTTCTCACTTTTAATTTTTAGTACGGCTAGGTCATTCTCGGTGTCAATACCTACCAGTTCGGCAGAGGTGTAGCGCCCATCGTTTAGTAAAACTTGAATTTTATCGGCACCGTTAATGACGTGATTATTGGTAAGAATAAAACCATTGGTGTCAACGATAACGCCAGAGCCTAGGGTGCGCTGCATGCGCTCTTGTAGCGGCACATTGGAGTTATTGTAGAGCTGGCGGTAGTAAGGGTTGTTGTAAAAGCGAGGGTCGCGCTCTAGCACTTTCTTGGCGGTATAAATATTCACCACGGCAGGTGCGGCGCGGCTTACTGCATCAGCATAAGAATAGGGCGCACTATTGGTATTGATGGATGTAGCAATAGGTGTGATCGGTTGGTGCCCGCGTAATTGTGGAAATACCAACATCGCCAATAACGCGATAATAACGCCCACTGCCGTTGGCCAGGCCGCAAAGTGCAGTAGACGGGTAAAATTCATTAGTGCTCCAGTGCCAAAGTGGCTACCGTAAAAACCCCGCCATGAGCGGGGTAAAAGTTTATTGTTCTGGCTTATAAAAGTTAATTTTGGGAGCCACAGAGCTTAATAGCGCTTGGGTAGGGCGCCGTCAAAATCAAAATCTTCTGGCGTTTCGGTGGGGCGCATGACTGCAGGGTCGTCGTCGCGCAAGCCATAGTCCTCAGAGAGTGCACCTTTTGCTCCCGCAGGCTTTGGCGCCCAGTCGCGCGGTGGTTCAATATGCTGTGTGTTTATATAGCTGTTTTTAGCGTCGCCTAAACTATCGGCTGAATTTAAAATATTGCGGCTGATTTCTGGCGTAGCAAGCTTGAGCGCGCTGCTGGCTAGGTGTTCGTGCATTTCGCGGTAGCAGCGCGTCATATCGCCAATGTGCTGCGAGGTTTGCGCAAAGGAATTGGCTACATCGCGCTGGTAATTTTGCAGCGTGCTTTCTGCTTCGTTTAATCGATCCTCAAGTTCACGGCTGTAAATATTGGAACGAAAGACGTGCAGTAAAAAAGCGCCTAGGGCCGTGCCGCAGAGCAAAAAGAAAAAACCGGTAAATACGAGGGTGCTGAGTGAGAACACAAAAGTCTCCTTAACGACTGTCTAGAAAGGTAGAATCCGTCTACTTATTAAACCGACGAATTCTTAAAGCTTGCCCTCATAGTATAAGCCTTTTGTTAAAATAGGTCGGCAAAAAATTGTTGTTAATCATCACGCTGGCGTATTTCTGCTAAATAAATCGTGTGGTTGGATCGATAAATCGCGTTGTTAGATAGGTAAATCATGTTGTTGGTTGAAAAAGAATCAAAAATGGCCATTGCCGGCCCGGTCGGCAATTTGGAATCTGCACTGAGCCGAGGCGATAACGATGCCACCTTATCTGCACTCAATGCTGTCGTCATTGTTTGTCATCCGCACCCGCAACACGGCGGAACTATGGATAACAAGGTAGTCACTACACTTATGCGCACCTATCGCGATTTGGGGGTGCATGTGCTGCGTTTTAATTTTCGCGGTGTCGGTGGTAGTGAAGGCGTGTTTGATAATGCGGTAGGCGAGTTAGATGATTTGCTCGCGGTTATTGGGTGGGCAAAAAATAATCTGCCAGAATCCCCCCTGTTGCTTGCGGGGTTTTCGTTCGGTTCGTCGATTGCGGCGCGTGCGAGTTATTCAGTGGATGGTTTATTGCATTTAACCTTGGTCGCGCCACCCGTTGAACGCTACGAGTATGATCGCGATGGGGTTTTTAATGCGCCCGTGTGTGTTGTGCAGGGCGATAAAGATGAGCGTGTTATTGCGCAAGGTGTTTACGATTGGGTTGCTCGCTTGCAAAGCCCCGCTGAATTAATTTGCTACCCTGAGACGGGACATTTTTTTCACGGTTATTTAGCGCAACTGAAAACCGATCTGTCAGTAGTATTACTTCGCCAAATTATTCTTTAGGTTTCTTGATTCCGTATGACTTTATCTGCTTCTACAACACTACCGGAAAACCTTTCTCCTCTCGCTTGTTATGAGCGCGATTTGCAGCGCGAAGATTTCCGTCGCGATCCATCTCAAGCGCAAGCCGTACAGCACTTACAAACTCTGTATGACGCTTTAGTGGCCGATTGGCAATTACATCAATCATCTGCATTTAATGGAATTTTAAAAAAGCTCTTTGGTAGTGCGACAAAATCCAATATTCGCGGTTTGTATTTTTGGGGTGGAGTGGGGCGCGGTAAAACCTATTTAATGGATAATTTTTTTGAAAGCCTGCCTTTTCAACAAAAAATGCGCATGCACTTTCACCGCTTTATGCGTCGCGTGCACAGCGAGCTAAAACTGTTGAATGGTCAAAAAAACCCACTGCAAAAAGTGGCGGATATTATTGCCACTGAAACGAAAGTAATTTGCTT
>SYDJ01000187.1 GCA_005801205.1 Gammaproteobacteria bacterium | reverse complement strand
TGCGGATGAAGTGGGTTTGAG
This sequence comes from Gammaproteobacteria bacterium, assembly GCA_005801205.1. Lineage (GTDB taxonomy): Bacteria > Pseudomonadota > Gammaproteobacteria > Pseudomonadales > Cellvibrionaceae > Cellvibrio. The sequence goes on along the minus strand of SYDJ01000187.1, from coordinate 5,780 downwards.
TAAAACCATTGAAGCCGGTTTGATTTTGCATCAACAATTAATTAGTGGCCGTGTTAGTCGCGCACTTATCGTCGTACCAAATAGTTTGCAACATCAATGGCTAGTAGAAATGCTGCGCCGTTTTAATTTGGCGTTTACCTTGCTGGATGAAAAACGCTGTCAAGCCATTGAAGGTTTGGATAGTTTTGAAGAATCCGTTGATTTTGTGGATGACTTTAATGATGAGTTTGAACGCGAATCTACCAGTGATAATCCCTTTGAATCGGCGCAATTAATTTTATGCTCGCTCGATTTCTTAACTAAAAATCCAGAGCGCTATGCGCAAGCGCTCCAAGCGAGCTGGGATCTATTATTGGTTGATGAGGCGCATCATTTGCAGTGGAGCGAGCAAAAAGTCAGCGTCGCTTACCAGTGCATAGAAGGTTTAGCAAAAGTTGCGAAAGCATTGTTGTTGTTAACCGCAACGCCTGAACAGCTTGGTTTAGAAAGCCATTTTGCGCGTTTGCGCCTGCTTGATCCAGATCGCTATTACGATTTAGAAAAATTTATCGCTGAGCAAAAATCCTATGAGCCGCTAAACGATTTGGTGCAAGCACTCTTGGTCGCTCATGTCGAAGAAGCTAAAGCAATACCCGTTAATGTAGTTAAGCAATTAGCGGATTACTTGCCGAAGGAAACGATTAGCGAGTTAACTGTATTGGCGGAACAAAACTGCTTAGGGCAGGCCGCCGATAAGGCAATTAGCTATTTGTTAGATAGGCATGGCACAGGGCGCGTACTTTTCCGTAATACGCGCAATTCAGTGGCAGGCTTCCCTGAGCGTCAATTGCATCAACATGCGCTTGAGCTTACGCAAGAACAGCTTGCAGGCATTCGCACCTTGCCGCTCGAAAAACAATTGCGCGCTGAAACCTATTGGCAGCAGCAAGAAAATGATTGGTGGTTGCATGATCCGCGCGTTAATTGGTTGTGTGATTGGTTAAAGCAAAATCGCCGTAAAAAAGTCTTAGTAATTTGTGCCAGTGCAGATACCGCACAAACGCTGGAAGATTATTTACGTTTGCGCAAAGGTTTACTTACCGCTGTATTTCATGAAGGTTTGAACTTAATTGAGCGCGACCGCGCAGCGGCTTACTTTGCAGATATGGAAGAGGGCGCACAAGTTTTAATTTGTTCTGAAATTGGCAGTGAGGGCCGTAATTTCCAATTTTCGCAAGATCTCGTATTGTTTGATTTGCCTCTTAATCCAGATTTATTAGAGCAGCGCATTGGCCGTTTGGATCGTATCGGCCAAATTGCAACAGTCAATGTTCACGCTCCATTTTATCTAGGTAGTGCGCAAGAAAAACTCATTAGTTGGTATCACCAGGGTTTAAATGCTTTTGAGAAAACCTGCGCTATCGGTCAAAATGTTTACATTCGATATGCCGAGACTTTGTTGCCAACATTAGTGGGTGATAACGAGGCTGCTTTTGCGAAATTGCTACAAGAAACCCAAGTCTACGCTATTGATTTAGTGGCGCAACTGCAGAAAGGTCGTGACCGTTTATTGGAGTTGAATTCCTGCAAGCCTGTGCAAGCCGGTGAGTTAGTGAATGCACTTGCTGAAAAAGATGAGGACAAAAACCTTATCAATTATATGGATGCTGTTTTTGATGCATTTGGGATTGATTCTGAAAGGCACAGTGAACACAGTTTGGTGGTGCACCCCAGCGATCATATGCGCGTTGAAGAGTTTCCGGGCTTGCCTGAATCTGGGTTGACGATTACCTATCAGCGCCAGCAAGCTTTGTTGCGTGAAGATATGCAGTTTATGACGTGGGAGCATCCCTTGGTACGCGGTGCACAAGAATTAATTGCGCTCACTGAATTTGGTAATACCGCATTTTGCACGCTTAAGCTGCCGCCCTTAAAGCCGGGTAATTTAATATTGGAAGCGCTGTATGTACTGCATTGCCCGGCGCCAGCAGACTTGCAGCTTTTTCGTCATATGCCGCAGTCATTATTGCGTGTGCTTATGGATAGTAACGGCAAAGACTTAAATGCGGTTTTAAGTATTGATCAGTTAAGTCGATTGTTGCAAAAAATTCCACGCAATAATGCGCAAGAGCTGGTTCGTCATGCTCGCCCAGCTTTAACAGAAATGTTGCAAAAAGCAGAACAGAAAGTGACACCGCAGCAAGCCGATTTAATTGCAGTAGCACAGAAAAAAGTCAGTGAAGAAATTAATGCCGAGCTAGACCGCATGAAAGCTTTTGCAAAAGTAAACCCCAATGTTCGTCAGTCAGAAATTGATTATTTGCAAGAGCGTTTGGTGGCAAGTCAGCATTATTTGTCGCAAGCGAAATTACGCTTGGACTCACTGCGCGTGATAATGACGATTTAATTTTTTGTAGGTTGGGCAGCAATGCCCAACAAATATTTTAGCGTTGGGCATTGCTGCCCAACCTACATATAAATCCATTGGGATGTTCTTATGTATATTTTTTCTGTAAACGCCAAAGCCAAAAAAGACCGTGATGGCGTAAAAGAAGGGCAGGTAGTGCCTTTTATTATCTATATCAATTTTATCGATTTATTCGGTGCGGAGCAGTTGTGCAAGGTGTATTTGATGCGCGCAGGCTTCACTGAGATCGATATTGAAAAGCGCAAACTGGTGCCGAGTAATTTAACGGGTGATCCGCGTGTAGTTGCTGCGGATAAAGCTATGGCAGAGGCGATTAAAACGGGTTATATGATCCAAATGTTTGACGAGTAATACGATAGCAGCGGAAAAGCTTTTTGGCTTTTCCGCATTCACGTTATTTCTTTTTCAGCGTCATACCTACTTCCAGATGATGCGTGTAAGGAAATTGATCGAATAAAGCTACGTCAGTTATCTCATGTGTCTGCGTAATCGTTTTTAGGTTTTCTCGCAGGGTTACGGGATTGCATGAGATGTACATAATATTTTCGTAACGCTGAGTAATGGATGTGGTGTGTGGGTCCATACCGGAGCGGGGTGGGTCTACAAAAATGCTGCTGAATTCATAGCTGTCTAAATCTATTTCCTCTAAACGTCTAAAGCTGCGCACTTTATCCATCGCTTGCGAAAAGTCTTCGCTGGAAAGACGAGCGATAGCTACATTACTCACGTCGTTTAATTCCATATTAAAAAGCGCAGACTTTACGGATGGCTTTGCCAATTCGGTTGCAAGAACACGATTAAAATTCTGCGCGAGTGGCAGCGTAAAATTTCCGTTGCCGCAGTAGAGTTCGATTAAATCTCCGCCCCAAGCTCTGCTTTTAGTAACCGCCCATGTCAGCATTTTTTCGCATACGCGAGCATTGGGTTGCGTGAAACCAGACTCTATTTGCTGATAGCGAAACTCTTTCCCATTAACATTTAATTGCTCAACAACAAAATCCTGTTCGACCACAATTTTTTGGCCTTTGCTTCGGCCAATGATATAAATTCTCAGTTTGGTTTGCAGCTCGCGCGCTGCTTTAGTCCATTCATCATCGAGCTTTCGGTGATAGATCAAGGAAATTAAAGCCTGACCGCTTAATGTTGTTAAAAAATCAATTTGGAATAATTTGGTGCGCAAAGTTTCATTGGAGTTTATCTCATTCATTAGTTTCGTCATTAAGCGATTCATTATCTCAGAGCCAATCGGAAACTCAGTTATATCGTAGGCGCGTTTGAACTCATCGTCAGTGAACATGCAGTAGGTTGATACCGGTCCTTTGTGCCAAATGCGAAATTCGGCGCGCATACGAAAATGCTTTTCTGCTGATTCATATACGCTGAGCTCAGGGATAGTAAACTCTGAAAAATCTTGTTTGAAAATAGCAATTTTTTCGGCAAGCTGGGTTTGGTATTCGGCGGTGGTGTATTGTCGTTGAGTCATAAATAAACTGCTAAAGAGTAATGTGTAATCTAGCTTTAAATATTGGCTAAATATCGAGTGAGATTTGGCGCTCGCCAGTAAGTGGTAAGCGAATTTTAAAGGTGGCGCCTTTGCCGTAATGGGAGCTTACGCTTATTTTACCTTTATGGTGTTCGGTAATAATAAAGTAGCTGACGGATAAACCTAAGCCTGTACCTTTGCCAACTTCTTTGGTCGTAAAAAAGGGTTCAAAAATATGGTCTTTAACCGCTTCTTTTATGCCGGGGCCATTATCCTTGATTTCGATAATAATCTCTGATTTTTTGGTGTGCACACTGATATCTACATGCAGTTCATCTGCGTGTTTGTAATCGTCAGAGATTAAGGCTTGGTATGAGTTGCGTAAAAGGTTTAAGAAGACTTGTTGAAGCTCGGCCGCAGAGGCGTAAATTAAGGGTAGATCTGCGCTGAATTGAGTTGAGACTTTAATGTCTGCCATTTTGCTATGTTCTGCAAAGCCTGCATTGCGATTAAATTCTATGGATTGCAATATAAGTTTGGGTAGATCAACCCAGTTTTTTTCGGCGTGATTACTGTGAGAAAATTCCAACATATTAGTAACAATTTTTCCGGCACGTTCGCCGGCTTCTTTAATATTATCCAAGAATTGGGGGATTTCTCGCGCCGTTAAATATTCAACAACTTGCTTAACATCTAAATTCTTATGATTTGCGGCGGTAATATTGGCGGTTAGATCGGGGGATGTGCGACGAATGATATTCTGTACATTGTGCAATATAACGCCAAGAGGATTATTTATTTCGTGAGCAATGCCTGCGGCTAACTCACCGAGCGATGACATCTTTTCATTTTGAATCATCATGTTTTCCAGTTGTACCCGTTGTGTTACATCTTTCAACTGAATAACGGCACCTGAAGTTTGATTGTTGGCGGCTTGCCCACTGATTAAAGGATAAATCCGCAAATCGTAAAAGCGTGGTTCTTCATTTTCAACTTGCTGTAATTGTCGATTGATAAAAGGCTTTTGACTTTTAATAATCTCTGCAAGTTCTTCAGCAGATAGCGGTAGTTGTGGCAGCGCCGTTAGAATATGTGTGCCCAATGCTTTATCAAAGGCTACTCCTGTTCTTTCAAAGGCGGCAATATTCCAATAGGTGACTTTACCGTCAGCGGCTACACCCACCAATATATCGGGCACTGAGTTAATCATGGTTTGCAGGTGACGTTTGGTATCCTGCAATTGCACCGCAATAGTTTTATGATTTTGAATTGCGGTTTCTAATTCGGTATTTTTGTGGTGTAGGCTTTGAGTGCGTTCTTGAATTTTATCTTCTAGTTCTTTTTGGTGAAGTTTTAAAAGATTTTTTGCGGCTTTGTTTTTTAGGCGACTGCGCTGTAAGCCTGCAATCAAAATTGTTTGAATAATTAACAATCCGCCAATAATCACTAGCAGGTTTAAATTGGTTTCGATTTCTTTGCCCAGCGCAAAACATGGCTGGCTGAGCAATTGCCAGCCAGTGAGGATCACAACGTTGATCTTGGTGAAATGAGCTTCGTGATGCATCTGAGTCATTGTTTCTATTGCGTTATGAGGCGGGTGGCTATTGTCGCATTGACGCGGCTACACCAAAAGTACAAGTGCAATGTTTTTATGATCTGTAAATGATTTGGTCTTGATGTGCCTTGGTTTCGGGTGATTGATGGGTAAATAGCCGAATGAACCATTTGACGTAAATGCTTGAACTTGAATGCAAAAAAAGTTTGACAGCCCCTAAAAATTAGGTAGAATGCGCACCTCTCAACAAGGGCGGTTAGCTCAGTTGGTAGAGCAATGCCCTTACAAGGCATGGGTCACAAGTTCGAGTCTTGTACCGCCCACCATTTAAATGT
>SYDJ01000186.1 GCA_005801205.1 Gammaproteobacteria bacterium | reverse complement strand
TGCGTGAACGCGATCTTGAACGCGTCATGTCAGATTTCTATCACAAGCGTTTTAACGTGAGGGTGTGTACCACCATTATTGAAACGGGTATTGATATTCCCAACGCCAATACGATTGTTATTCATCGCGCCGATAAATTTGGTTTAGCGCAATTACATCAATTACGCGGTCGTGTTGGTCGTTCGCATCACCAAGCCTATGCGTATTTACTTACACCCGATAAACGCTCAATGACGGGCGATGCAGTTAAGCGTTTGGAAGCAATTTGTGCTGCAGAAGATTTAGGTGCAGGTTTTACGCTGGCCACTTACGATATGGAAATTCGCGGCACCGGTGAATTATTGGGCGATGAGCAAAGTGGCCAAATCCAAACCATCGGTTTTTCGCTGTATATGGAAATGCTGGATCGCGCCGTTAAAGCGATTCGCAAAGGGAAAATACCCAACCCCGCCAATGAATTTGATGGCATGGTGGATGTAAACTTGCGCTTACCCGCGTTAATTCCATCGGATTATTTACCCGACGTACAATCGCGGTTAATTATGTATAAACGCCTCGCCAATGCCGAAACTGAAGAAGCGCTGCGCGAACTGCAAGTTGAAATGATCGACCGCTTTGGATTATTGCCAGAGCAAACCAAAAACCTGGTGCGCGTCACGCAAATTAAACTCAAAACGCAGACAATTGGTATAACCAAGCTGGAAGCTAGCGCACGTTCGGGTGTGATTGAGTTTAGTGGCGATACCCGCGTTGAACCACTTACTATTGTTAAAATGGTTCAAGCTGCACCTCATGCTTACAAATTAGAAGGTGCCAACAAGCTTAAATTCACGTTGCCAATGGAAACCGCCGAGCAACGTTTGCAGCAAGTAACTGGTTTGCTTGATAAATTAATGCCGTGATACTAACGAAGCACATGTGAAGAATAGTTTTTGATTCAAAACCGTATGCGGCATGGATGCCGCGTCCGAGCCTACAGGGAGGTATTCACGGCGTGTTTTGAATCAAACACTATTCTTCACTCTCATTAATAATTGAGAAAATTTTATGCCCATAAAAAAATATTTTCTAAGTGTGCTAACGCACCTCAGCTTTATTCTGCTTGTGTGTAGTATTCATGTTAAAGCGCAGACTGAAACAGACGCACCACAAAATCATGAGCGCCTTTATCAAGTCGAATTGATTGTGTTTGCGCGTAACCAAGCAGCTCCAGAAGAGCACTGGCCGACTGATATAAAATTAACCTACCCAGAAAATCTGCTTAGTTTAAAAAGTGAGGCGAGTGCCTACGAGGAGTTTTCTGCGTTGGCGGCTAATGAGCGCTTACTTAATCCTCATGCTGCTACAGTGTCTAAAGGTGGCTATTCCCTGCTTTATCATCAAGCGTGGCGTCAGATGATTTATGGACGCAAAACCCATATTGCGATTAGCGGCGGCAAAACCTTTAATAGCCACCAAGAATTGGAAGGCAGTATTTCGCTCAGTGTTGGCCAATATTTACGTATTCAATCCAATCTGTGGCTGACCCAGTTTGTACCCACCGGCACAAATATTACTGAGGTCTGGCCAGAGTTACCCGCGACGCCTAACACTACCAGTAGCGAAGGCGAAAAAACGCAGGACTATTTGATTAAACGCATTGTAAAACTCAGCCAAGAGCGCAATATGCGCAGTAACGAAATTCATTATATCGACCATCCGCTGCTAGGTATTATTGTAAAAATAGTTCCCGTTGAAACACCTAGCACTAAATCCAATTAATCAAAAACTATCCATGCCCAAGGAGTTGTAAATGAACATTAGCCTATATGCTGGTAAATTATTGCCTGCTGACATGCTGGTAGATGTTACCAAGCTAACCGCTGATTATTACGATAGAAAACCAGACCCGCGCATCGCAGAACAGCGCGTCAGTTTTGGCACCTCTGGCCACCGTGGCTCAGCCTTTAAAACCAGCTTCAATGAAAATCATGTACTGGCAATTACCCAAGCCATTTGCGATTACCGCGCACAAGCTGGTATTAGTGGCCCGCTTTACGTAGGCATAGATACACACGCACTTTCTGAACCGGCGCAAATTAGTGCGGTAGAAGTTTTTGCAGCAAACGGCGTAGAAATATTTTTAGCCGCTGGTGGTGAGTTCACACCTACACCGGCTATTTCTCATGCAATTCTGACCTACAACAAAGGCCGCACAACAGGCCTTGCAGACGGTGTAGTTATTACCCCATCGCACAATCCTCCGGATAACGGAGGCTACAAATACAACCCCACCAATGGTGGCCCTGCCGATTCTGATGTCACCAATTGGATGCAAGCGCGCGCTAATGAATTACTCGAAAATAATCTGCGCGACATTAAACGCATGGATTACCATGCTGCCATAAAAGCTTCGACTACCCATCAGCACGATTACATTCACAATTACGTAAAAGATTTAATTAACGTAGTGGATATAGAAGCCATTCGCGATGCAGGCGTCCGCATGGGTGTTGATCCACTCGGTGGCGCAGGCATTCGTTACTGGAGTGCAATTGCCGATTTTTACAAACTTGACTTACATTTGATTAACCAAATTATTGATCCAACTTTTGAATTCATGACCGCCGATTGGGACGGAAAAATTCGTATGGATCCATCATCGTCTTACACCATGCAAGGCTTGCTCGCCAAGCGCAACGATTACCAAGTTGCCTTCGCTTGCGATGCCGATCATGACCGTCATGGCATAGTAACGCCAAGCGTTGGCCTCTTACCGCCGAACCATTATTTAGCGGTGGCGATTGATTATTTATTCCAAAACCGCCCCCATTGGGGCGCACAAACCGCTATAGGGAAAACCGTTGTGAGTAGCGCTATGATTGATCGCGTGAGCGAAAAATTAGGCCGCCGTTTACACGAAGTGCCCGTAGGCTTTAAATGGTTTGCACCCGGTTTGTTTGATGGTTCACTCGGTTTTGGCGGTGAAGAAAGCGCAGGCGCTTCTTTCCTCCGTATTGATGGCGGCGTATGGACAACCGATAAAGACGGTTTAATTCCTGCGTTACTTGCGGGTGAAATTGTTGCCAAAACCGGCCGCGATCCCGGTGAACATTACAAAGCCTTGGCAGACCAATACGGTCACGCTGCGGAAAGCCGCGTAGAAGCACCTGCTAATGCCGCACAGAAAAAAGCGCTGTCAAAATTATCACCCGAGCAAATTACATCTACAGAATTAGCGGGTGAAAAAATTGAAAGTATTATCACCCATGCACCCGGCAATAAAGCTGCTATCGGCGGCATAAAAGTCAGCAGCAAAAGCGGTTGGTTCGCTGCACGCCCATCTGGCACAGAAGATATTTATAAAATTTACGCAGAAAGTTTTAAAGGTAAAGATCACCTGAAGCTTTTAATTGCAGAAGCACAAACCATTGTGGATAAAGCGATTAGCTAAGGGGGAGCCCTTTTGCAAACGAAAAATGCCGCGAAATTCAGCGGCATTTTTTTAAGCATGATTAATTAACGTTTTATTTCAAATTCATCCGCATCCATATAAGCTGGAAAATTGGCGCGATGTTCTTTTAACTTACCCGCAAACAGCTCTACTACAAAAGCACCAGGTTCTTGCGATGTAAACACCACTTCGCCCGCTGAACTAAATACACTTGAATCGCCTGAATAATGTTGGTGTTTTTCATCCATACCTACGCGATTAACACCTGCTACATAACTCAAATTTTCAATCGCGCGAGCTTGCAATAAACGATTCCAATGCAATGCGCGAGCACTCGGCCAGTTGGCGACATAGAGAGAGACGCTCAGGCGCACCAACCTTGGCGAACTCGAGATTGGGGATCGCCTGCATCTCGACCGCGCCTTGGCGGTCGGCGGACGGTTCGGCGGTCACTTCATGCAGGGCCACGTT
>SYDJ01000185.1 GCA_005801205.1 Gammaproteobacteria bacterium | reverse complement strand
TGAGCTGCGCATTATGGCGCACTTATCGGACGATGTAGGTTTGCTTACCGCTTTTGAAAAAGGCTTGGATGTTCACCGTGCAACCGCTGCAGAAGTATTTGGTGTGCCAGTAGAATCCGTTACCACCGAAATGCGCCGCAGCGCAAAAGCCATTAACTTTGGTTTAATTTACGGCATGTCCGCATTTGGATTGGCGAAGCAATTACATGTTGGTCGCAATGAAGCGCAGCAATATATTGACCGCTACTTTGAACGTTACCCCGGTGTGCAACGCTATATGAATGAAACGCGCGCAATTGCTCACGAGCAGGGTTTTGTGGAAACGATTTTTGGCCGCCGTTTATATCTGCCAGACATCAATGCCAAAAATAAAAACCTGCAAATGGGCGCTGAGCGCACCGCTATCAACGCGCCTATGCAAGGCACAGCGGCCGATATTATTAAGAAGGCCATGATCAGCGTGAATAACTGGCTGCTGGAATCCAAGGTGGATGCCAAATTAATTATGCAGGTGCACGATGAATTGGTGCTAGAAGTGGCGGAAGATCAAGTCGAGCACGTTCGCGCAGGCGTGATTGCGCGTATGTCTGCCGCAGCGCAGTTAAAGGTACCCTTATTGGTGGAGGCTGGCGTGGGCAGCAATTGGGATGAGGCGCATTAATAGTCCAGCGAAAAAGTTAGGGCCAGGGCATATATGAATCATATTTATTTCGCGCTTTATATAATCGCTTTACTTAGCGGGGCTTTGTTGTTGCCGAGTTTGTATTTGCGTTATAAAAATACCAAAGCCTTTGGCGAAACTTTTGCAATTTATGTGGTACTCAGTGTGTTTGTTTTACTGGGTACCTTTACGCTTTATATTGCCGTGAATGTATCGTCTTCGCGTTTTTTAGTTAACCTGTTTGTATCAGCCGCATTTTGCAACATTGCAGCGCTTATTTATTTGTTGCCGCAACAGCATCATAAACTCTTTAATGTTCTAATCAGTAAACGCCAGCACGCTATGTGGCTGGTTTTGGCGAGCTTAATATTTCTTTCTGCCTTGCTGATGTGGCTATTGCCGCAAGCGTTGATGATGGCGATTATTCTGTTCGCGCTTCTGGCGTTAATTTGTACCGTCATTTACTGCCAAATTATGTATAGCCGTTTTTACTCGATGGTTTACCGTTCCAACAAGCCAAAAATACTTGCCATGGCTTTGCCTGTTTTGGGTATTGGTTTGGGTTTGCTCGAGGGTTTTACTTATGGCGAGGGCATTGTTGAACGCGGTGTGATTTTGAGTTTGCCGATTGTTTATATTCTGCATTGTGCGAGTGTTTGGTGGTTACGTGAGGAAATGTTTCCTGCCGCTGCTAATACTCAAGTTCAAGTTTTACATTTAGATCAGTTGACCACTAAGGAGCGCGAGATGGTGCAGGCAGTTATCAAGGGTTTGAGCAATAAACAAATTGCCGCTGACTTTGGGCTTTCACCCAGTACCGTTAAAAATCATTTGTATGCGGCGTTTAAAAAACTGGGGGTTACCAATCGCTATGCACTTATTAATGGTTTGGCTGCGCGTGAGCGGTCGTCAATTGAATAAAGGAGTTTGAAATGAAAGGTAGTTGCTTGTGTGGTGAGGTGACCTATGAAGTTGACCGGCTGGATACGCCTATCGGCCATTGTTCTTGTAAGACTTGCAGAAAAGCACATTCAGCTGCGTTCAATACAGCCGCTGGCGTTAAACATGAAAATTTTCGATGGTTGAAAGGCGAACACCTGTTAAAGGCTTACGAATCTTCACCGGGTAAACTACGTTATTTTTGTTCCAATTGCGGCTCCCAACTTATAGCCCAACTTGAGGGGCAAGATAGCGTCATCTTGCGCGTGGCGACTCTGGATGATGCCCCGCCACAAGTTCCTGAGCATCACATTTTTAAATCCCATGAAGTTAGATGGCTTGAATATGGTTCTCATATTGTTGGTTACGCCGAATGGCAGTCAGATCGGAACTAATTGGCTATTTCCGTTCATCCTGAGCGCAAAGCAACCCTCATATCCGCTCACCCTGAGCGGAGTTTAAGTAAGTACTAGTATGTCTAGGACGAATTTCCCATGCTTTTTTGCATCGCCTAGGCCTAATGTCCTATAGGTAATTCACTCGTTCCTCCGCAAACTAACCCTGAATGATTGAGCACATTTTTTTTGTGTTCAATATGAATGTTCTTTTCTCAGGGATTATCTATGAAATCTACTTTAGTCTTTTTTACCCGTTTTATTGCGCTCAGCGTGTGGCATTTTCTGAGCCTTATGATTGCAGCTTTAGTGGTTGGCAGTTTTATGAGTCTTGCGGATCAAGCGCAGGCTCCCGCTAACGTTGTATCAATTTTTTCCGTGAGCCTATTGGAAACTGCGGTGATGATTTGGGTGCTAAGCCGCTTGCAGTTATCGGGAGTGCGCTTGTTGTTGGTCGCATTGCTGGTTTTTCACGGAGTGAAAACTTTTTTGATGATGATTGAGTTGGTGTTTTTTCTCAATATTTGGGCGTCGCCAGCGCTGATTAGTGTTGAGCGGGTGCTTGCATTGGAGCTACACGGTTTGTTGATGGCTTGCTTGTATTGCCCAATGGCTATTTTATTGCTGAAAAAATGGCGTTCCTCTGGCGGATCTCCGCAGTCAGTTTTCCCTGCTATCAACGCCCGATTGATACTCAAAATAATAGTGGTAAGCCTGATTTATGCTGCTTGCTATTGGGTAGCCGGCGCTTATCTCTTAATTCCGCTTGCGGGCGAGTCGTTTGGTTTTACCTATGGTCATTTGCAGGTGCCTGCATGGATGCCTCTGTTTCAAATGGCGCGCGGGCTCTTATGGGCAGTTATTGTGCTTTTATTGGTGACTTATCTCCCTCTGCGGGGCACCAAGCTGTATCTAGGCGTGGGCTTGATCTTAGCGACGCTCGGTTCGGCTCAGCTGTTAAGCCCGAATCCCTATATGTTGGATCATCTGCGCTATGCCCATATTGTAGAAATCTGGGTTTCTATGATGATTTTTGGTGGTATGGCTGCTTGGATTTTGAAGTCAACGTCGGCTGAGAAGGCTGTTTAGGTGGGTAAGATAAAATATTCTCATCAAAAATATTTGTATAACCCTATGTTTTTAATGATTTTTTTATGTATATACAAAAAATCACAAATTTATTTACATTTTCCGTGAACTTATTGGTAGGCGTTCAGTCTCAGTTAAGTGTGTTTTACTTTCATGAGCTAACTCCTCCCCTAATGGCAATTTGCCAGCTTAGTGTTGTAACTGACAAAGCTACCCGACTTCACCGTCGGGTTTTTTTTGCTTTGAATTTGGTGGAGTGCTAACTCGCGAATTCGGTTATCGCTTATATAGTTTGCGGGATTGAACTTATTAAGAAATAGGCTGCCCTAGAGATAGCTATGTTTTGCATGCTAAGTCCTCCAGACTTTTGACACTTTGTGTGTGTCGCCCCTTTTTCGGTGGCTCAGGCCACCGTTTTTTTATTCTGCGATTGGTAATTCTGCTTCTGCTAAATCAGTTCCGCTGATGGGTGCCAGCCAGGTTTGAAGTTTGGCTTTTAGGTCATCCAATCCAGTATTTTTCAGCGAAGAAAAAATTTGTACGCTGACTAAATCGCTCAAATTCGCACTTTTTAACTCTTTCTTGACCGCCATCAAGGCGCTGCCGGCATGGCCACGGCTTAATTTGTCGGCCTTGGTGAGCAGTATGTGTACTGGCATATTGGAATCCATAGCCCAATTCAGCATGGTGGTATCAAATTCTTGTAAAGGGTGGCGAATATCCATCAATAGGATTAGGCCTTTCAGGCAGCGGCGTTCGCGCAAATATTCGGAGAGGTGGCGCTGCCAAAGCTCTTTTTGTTCGCGCGAAACCTTGGCGTAACCATAGCCAGGTAAATCCACTAAGCGTTGGGTATCGCTTAACTCAAAGAAGTTAATAAGCTGCGTGCGCCCAGGGGTTTTACTCACGCGCGCCAGCTTGTGGTTGTTGGTCAAGGTGTTAATGGCGCTAGACTTGCCCGCGTTGGAGCGGCCAGCGAAGGCGA
>SYDJ01000184.1 GCA_005801205.1 Gammaproteobacteria bacterium | reverse complement strand
CAAGCGTGTAACTTTCCAAGGTTGCAGGCAGGCAGTTGGTTGTTAGATTTTGCATTAAATCGGTGGAGTTTAGAATTACACCGTATTTCGCCTCACCGGTTTCGCATTGATTGAAAACTTCTTGTAGGTAATTACTCGGCGCACCATCACCTATTTTGATATTTACTTCTTGTTGTAAATATACAAAGTTTGCAACCTGGTTATATTTAGCTTGTTGGTAGCCATGCTTTTTCAAGTAGTTGCGCGGGAACACGTGGTGTATATCGCCGTGGTGCGTGAGCATGTCGCGCACAGTAATATCTTTGGATAAAAAGCCTCTATCGTTTCCATTCACTTGTGCAGCCAGGAACACTTTAAATGCAGCGGCGTTGACTGAACTGGTGGTTAAGTTTTGCACTAAGCCCACACGCCAAAATGCATCTGATAATTCAGCGGATTCTACGGAATGTAAAAATTCTGCAAAATCGCGCTCGGCAATCGCTTTGATATCTTGATCGAATTGTGATTCTGGTGAAGATGAATAGCGGCCCGTTAAGATCGACATAACCAACCAGCGACGTACCCAGCTTTCAATATTCGGGTTATTGCCAAGATCACGCTTTAGTTTTAAATAAAGAATGTAAGCAAAGTTAATGGCGTTGCCAGAGCGGATCATAGATTTATCGACAAAACCGGCTGACCGTACAATCATTAAAAAGCGCTTGAAGTTAGTCTCATTAATAAACTCACGCACGCCCTCGCTCAGCAAAGCAAATGAAGATTCTTCAATTTCTTTTTCATAGGTACGCGCTTCAAAATTACGACCCGATAGCAAGCCCACTAAATCTGATAAGCGGCCACGATTAAAGCGCGACGTAAATGCAACACGTAGCATATCTGAATAGCTGGGATCATAAAGATCATCGTTTTCATGGCGCAGCCAACGCATAGCGTTGAAGTAATCAGTTTTTATAAATGCTTGATCATTTTTTTCAATAAGTGGATAGAACTCGGGGGCAATTGCCAAATGACAGAAATAGTCGATTGCCTTACGCAGTGTATTGCCTTGAAATTCTTCATTGGCGGCAATTTTAGACATAGCAAAATCTGCTTGGCTGAGCACTACACCTTTCGAGTTAATACGAATAAATATTTCTGTGACTGTATCTATTTCTAAATCTGGCGCCAGCTCAATTAAACCGATTTGCTTTTTCACTATGTCGCAGAGCTTATCCAAACGCTCATACACTAAGTCCTCGCTCACCTCTGGGTTTAGCGCCAAGTAATCACGCGCGACTTTATGGGCTTTTTGTTCGCCACTCACAATAGGCGAAATATCCGTTAACCACGCCTTATCTTTTTCAATAGCAGGGTTGCACACTTCAAAGCGCTCTTCGAGTGGATGAAATGCAATACGAATACGCACTTGCTTGTAGTCTTGATTAACCACTTGCTGGCCAGCAATTGCAGCGGTTAGTGCGGTCACGCGCTGCTGACCATCTATCAATACTTTTTTGCCTTCCGCTAAAGAACCGTCCTTCAACTTAACGGTAGGGTTGCGCCAGGCAATGATGTAACCCACGGGAAAGCCTTGGTAAAGGCTATCCATTAAATCCCGAACCTTAGAGGCATCCCACACAAAGGGGCGTTGAATTTCAGGGATAGCAATTTCACCAGATTTAACCCAATTCAAAAGAGTTTCGATTAGGTGTTGGTTTACGGAATATTTTTGACTACTCATTAAAAAATCTCACTATGTCTTGTACTCGAACCGCTGAGCGATGATCTGGTTTATATCGGTAGCCTTGGTAATCGCAACAATAGGTTTGTGCAAACCAATATGCCCAAGTTCCTTTTAACCAGGAATTTAGGTGGTAGCGCGAAAACTGTTCCAGCAATAGCAGATCAGGGTCAGGCAATGCGCGGCGAGTTGTGTGTATGTATAGGCGTTTGGTTCCGCCAAAGGTTGAACACGTGTTATAAACATTTTCTAGAACTGCTTTGCTTGATGTATTCAAATTTAAAAAATTTTGACCCGTAGACAATATGGATTCATACAGAGCCAATTTGTTATCCAATGAAATCAGTTCACCTGTCGCTAAAGAATTGCCCGCAACTAAATATTCATAATTCTTGATTAACAAATACTGCATAAACGTACTGCCTACTTGTACCGTATCGACCAGCCTGAACAATGGAGTCAGCTTAGTAATTTGGCAGTGTTCGCCTTGCTCCAGCAAGTACGCAAACAAGACTAACTTATCCAAATTGCGCTGCTTAAAGGTTGACATCCCAATACCACTAATCCCAAAAATGTAGAGCGAGCCTTAAGTTATCAATTACTCAAGTCTTGGCTTGCTAAATGGCGGAGCATGCTTTTAATTCGCTCAGCATCTAATAGCTCATTTTGCTGTGAATATTCTCGTGAATCACGATTTACCTTGGCATACAACGCATGTAACCCTGTAGACGTTGATTCAAAATAAATTTCGTCGATACAAAAACCTGTCCAACTTCTGAATTGGTGAAGCACATTGTTTTTAAAATATGAAAACCATTTATCTTCCATAACCTTGGGAACAAATCCCAAACGGATCAGATTAGATTGCTCATGAGTGAAGCCAATATTTAATTCAATTTTCACAAGCTGTTCAGGCAAGGGTTGTAAATTTTCCCAAGAACTTGCCCTAGCCGCTAACAAATACTCCCGCTCTGCTTCGGGCAACACAACCGTTTTATTATTAAGAAACCATTGTTTAGCTGCCGCTAAGACAGCGAGATCACGCTGCTGCCCTTTAACGTTAGTTGTTTCATTAATAAGCCGCTCTGCCTCATCAAAATTAACCCAGCGTGTTCCCCAGGTTTCCCAGTCGAAGGCTTTTTGCGAGCCATGGTGGCGCATAACAAAATAAGCATTACTACTGAGCCCGCTTTTAAAAACACCAGGCAGTACATCAACAATTTCCGCGACATAACCGGTTTCCTCCTCCACTTCGCGCAGGGCCGTTTTCTCTGGCGTGTCACTTACGCTCGGCTTACCTTTAGCAAAGGTCCACACATATCCATCAAAATGGTTTGTGGGTTCACGCAGAAGAATTTTCCCACTGCAAGTTAGTAATACACCGCCGTAGGCATCTGCTTCTTGAATGCTATATCGCATAGCTTTTTCTAACGAGTCCCTTAAATATTTCAAAACGGAGTGTCAGATCCAACTACAAAGTTGTTCTGACATAACTCAACAGTTAATTTATTTTCAAAGAACTCTTTAGCAGTTGTGCTCAATGGAACGATAGCACTTGGATTTTGCTCCAATCTCAGCTCCGTAATTATCTCGCCGTTTCTAGAATCTGCATCTGGAGATACGTTAATGATGCGCTTTGTAGAATCGCTTCTAAGTGCCTGGCTAAGTAGCTTGTTGATATATTGATCGCTAAAGCTATACCCAATAACAAAAATAAGCTTAGTGGCATTTTCTAATGTATGGCGCCTTAGCTCATGGACATAAAAAAGATAGGGATCACCTGAGTTGAGTTTGTTGTTTACCCCAAATATCAAATCAGGATTTTTAACAGGGTTTTCTCGCTTCTTTAGGCAATCATCCCTTTCATCTAACTCTCGTTCCCAATCTATTGAACCATGAAGCTTGTAAACATAAAAATTTACATTATCATATTCATTTCTTTCAAATCGAGAAGCATTCCATTTGTCAGATTCATCAAAACCGGTCTCCACTAAACAACCTAACTGCACTAAATTTCGCTCCACCAAAAGATCATAATTCAATGTGAAAACAGATATTGATTTTCCATATTCTCTGCGAAAATTCTCAAGCTTTTGGAAGTATGAACCGGCTCTAGATCCATTTTTTGGTTGAACCCAGTCAACAAGATTTGATCGGATCAAATGATCCAACTTTTTAATATTAGAGAAATCAGACTTAGCCACATTTATTAAATGTGGACTCCACGCACCAACAAAGGGATATAGTCTATTTCTATGCTTTTGGCTAAGCTCTTCAATAACGCCTAAAAGATCCTCAACCCCAACTTTTGTATTGAAATCTCCCTCCAATCCTCGCTGGTAAAGAATCGCACTTTTAAGATAAAAGTAGAGATTTTGAAGATCCTCATCATCACGAATTAAATCTTCAATCTTTTCCAGCATCTGAATAGCCATTGGTATGGTTGCATCTACGCTTGCACCAGCTCCTAACAAAAACATAACTGAATCTGTTTTCATACTTTATCTACTATAAAAACCAAGGATTAAAGGATTCTTGAGACATGACCGAAAAATCATTTACAGATTCATACGCACCAAATCTCTTCATGAAATCTGCAATTAACTTAGAATAATAAATTGAAATGGGCTGAGCCTTAGAATTAAACCCCCGCCAGTTCGCCCCTGTCAGATTTATAATATCTTGAAGGTAAGTTTTTGCTTCGTCATAATCCCTAATATCACCATACAAAAATTCAACATGAATTGGCTCAGAGATTCTCTTATTTACCAACTCCTTCCCGTACTGTAGACCTTCAGTCCAAATCAAATACTCCTTGGAAGAAAGCTCCACGAATGTACTTTCATAGGGTACTTTCGTAACGTGAGAAGAAAATCCGAAGAAACGATTGTGAGTATTAATTTTTATTATCTTTATACCCAAAGGGTGATCTGTTTCAGCCGACTTAACTGCATCCTCAATGGACTTCATTTCATTCCATTCGATTTTATAAGGAAGATGTACCACACACTCCTCAACATCACGGCTCACACCATCCTGCAAGGCTCCAATTAATTCTCTTTTTAAAAGATCGAGATAAGTGCTCTCATCAGATGAAGAAGCTAGAGGCTGAATTTTATTAAACTTTCCTTGAGTATCTATGCATACGCTATAAGCAGTATATTTCTTGATTGAACCATCAGCATCAAACTCATGTGCACTCCCTATTCCAAAAATTAAACATTTAGGGTGCGATGGCTTTAGCAGCCAAGGGATGCCACCTAGCTTCCCAAAAATTTGGAGTGCAATATTGGCAATTGACCATTTAAGTTGCTCCTTTTTACCCATTGTTTCTTGATTAACAACTTGAGCAAAAAAGCCACCCTTTATAGCCTCAAGCTTAAGATGTGAGTAAACCGAATGATTATGCTCTTCACTCATTGAGTCTGAAAAAAAAGCTACGACACAAACTTTATGTGCCCCCCCCTCGCGCATCTCTATCGCCCTAGATGCGACAGCCGATAGAGTTTCCTCTGAATAGTCAGAAATTAAATAATGATCAACATTCTCTTTGCCAAATGGTAAGTGAAACATTTCATTTAGCCCGCTAAAAAGTCCCGAATACAACTTTCCATCCAGAGCTGAATACACCTCTCTAGCTAGAGTCCTTAATGATTCAGAGAACACAAACAGATACTTAACTTGACCATCAACGTTTTGGTAAGGGCCATTTTTCTTTATCCCAGCATATTGAGAAATATTCTGCTGACCTTTACCCACTGTATATTGCTTGGTAGATAAACGATCTTCCAACAACTCAGCCATACTTGTGGCGAGTATTACGTTGTCAGCTAACCTTTCAAGTTGGGGAAGATTATTTTTAAAGAAACCATTAATGACCTTAAAGACGTCGAGATAATAGTCTCTGTTTTGTTGAAATCTGGAATCCAGTGAAAGACTTAATTTTTGCACATTTCTATTGAATTTTTGATCAGTATTCATTTTAAAATGATGCTGCACGACAAAACCAAATTGCTTATTAACTGAAAGATAATAAGGTGATAACCGGATTTCTCTTTGGCCTTCATTATATTTTTGAGTAATGAATCGTATTTCCCTATAAAAGCTTTTTCTCGACGAATAACTTTCAATGTTATTTTTTCTTGCCGCATTCTCCATTAGAGAGAAAATATACAACTTAGTCAGCTCGTGATTTTCAAAAGAATCCGCATGATAGAGTTCAAACCCTTCACTTTCTTCCCACATCACATCAAATCGCTCATAGTCTCCTGAGAGACCATCTTTCAATCGGAACCCAAAGGAACCGTGCGGTTTTGATTTATTGTTTTCTGATCTCCGCCTAAAAACCGGAATTTCAAATTTTGAATTTACTAGCGGAAGAAAGTTTAATTCCATAAATACCCCATTGATTACTTATCAAATCATTCCTGAAAATGCTTTTTGACTTAATGATTCAAATAATGGTATTTCGTTTGAATACTGAGCCTTAGCCAACATGGCTTTAACGCCACCTTTAATAGTTGAGAACTTTCTTTGCAGATCTTGAGGTGGAACAGGTATTTTTAGATTCTCTACCTGATCTTTAGTAAGTGCTTCACGAGTCGCGCCAGCGGATTGCGCAATTCGTAAAAGTTGCTGTTTATAGGATGTGGATATGAGCATGTGCAACAGATACTCTGGCTCCATATCTTTAGGCCTAATAACGCAAACATGCTGATTAACTCGAGCAGGCAAAACAGAGTTATCCACTAACGAGCACCGACAAACAGACGCACCGGTAATATTTAAAAGCACATCATTTTTTTCAATTGTAACGTTTGATAGCTCTTTGGCCTGCTTATCTGTGATGAATGCCAAGTTTTTATGCAAAAATTCATCATCATGGATATTCAAGCTACGAATAAGAGAAATGCCTTCACTTATGTATGCTTCTTTTCCTCCTCGCGGAGTCGAACCACTACCAATTTTTGAGGCTAAATTTTTTAAGCTTTTAACCTCCCACCCCTTCGGATTAGTCACTGGATCACCAAACATTTCTAAAAAAACGGAGCGAAGGAAATCGTCGGCGAGTTTTATGGCTTGTTGGCGTTTGCGGCGGATGGCATCGGCTTTGTCGAGGATGACGGCGATGCGTTTTTGTTCCGATAGATCTGGAAGAATCATCGGATATGACTTTAACGCATCCATATCAACGCCGCTTTGACCTGCGGTTCTTTGTGTCAAACCATCAATCAAACGAAACAACGAGTCTTGCTTCAGAAAATGATAAAGATAATTTTTATCTACTTTATTAGTAGGTTCCGCCTTCATTAAAGCGACGTTGTACGCACCCTCCATACCCCTGAGTATTTGAAACACCGGAGGGCCATATCTGCCAATCATAATGTCGTCTTTGGTACAAAACCTTCTCGCTAATTTGAGTGGTATATAGGTTTTATTAGCGTCCGACTTATAATCTCGAATCTGTAGCATCCGAATATATCCGTTACGCTCCTCATAAAGAAACTCTTCTTTTGGTGGCTGAGAGCCACCAATAAAGTCAACCACATCACCCAATCTAACTACAGGCCAACTCACAACATCGCCTCCAACTCAAACAAATCCTGCATAATTTCTTGTTCAAGCTTTTTCAACTCTTTCAGAATTTCTTTCGGCGGTGCATAGGTTTCTTCTTGGTACACCACTTCTTTGTAGCGGTTAATACTTAAGTCGTATTTTTGTGCGGCAATATCGGCTTTATCTACCAAAAATGCTTTTTGTTTTTTGTCGTTCCACTCTTTGGTGTTTTTACCAGCCTCACGTGCTTTACGGTATTTTTCATATTGCGCAATTAAATCTGGCAAGTCGTTGTCTTGAATGGGTGTGCGTTTATCGTCTAGGGAATAGCCATCTGCCATTAAATCGTAAAACCACACCTGATCGGTTTGGCCGCCTTTGGTGAAAATCATAATGGCAGTGCTTACACCGGCGTAGGGTTTGAATACACCAGAGGGCAAGCTGATAATCGCTTCTAACTGGTTGCGCTCGATAAGTTCTTCACGTAATTGTTGGTGCGCGTTGGATGAACCGAATAGAACACCGTCTGGCACGATTACAGCGGCGCGGCCACCGATTTTTAACATGCGCAAAATTAACGCGACAAAAAGCAATTCGGTTTTTTTGGTTTTCACCATGCGCAACAATTCGGGCGCAACGTCTTCTTCATCCAAACTGCCTTTAAAGGGCGGGTTTGCTAAAACAATATCGAAGCCTTCATTGGCGGCATTTGGATGTCGCTCTGTAAAGCGTTGGCTGAGCGTGTCTTGGTAGTGAATATCTGGCTCGGCTACGCCGTGCATAACTAAGTTCATGGCGGCAATGCGCAGCATGGTGGCATCGAAATCGAAGCCATGAAACATGTCGGTATCCACATGTTTGCGATGCTCGGCTAACAAATCACCCGTATATAAAGTTTGCGTTTCCGCCTCACCTTTTTCGTTAATAATTTTTTCAGAAATAGTGCCCGCTTTTGAGCTGTATTTTTGCAGCATAAATTCATAGGCAGTACTTAAAAAACCGGCGGTGCCGCAAGCAGGATCGCAAATGCGGTCTGTTGCGATTGGGTCCATTAAATCCACCATGGCGCGGATAATGTGGCGCGGGGTTCTGAACTGGCCATTAATACCTGCAGTGGTTAATTTGCTGAGCAAGTATTCATAGAGGTCGCCCTTGGTATCGCCTTTGTCGAGCGGTAATTCATCTACCATCGTCACTGCTTTAACTAAGAGTGACGGCTTTTGCACCATGAGCTGGGCATCTTTCATAAACTCGGTGAAGAGCGTATTGGTGTTGTTTACGGTTTTAAAGTAAGGAAACAATTGATCGCGAATGGTTGAAAGCAACACGTCAGCCGATTCAATATGTTTTAGATTTTGCCAACGGATGTTTTGTTGCTCATCGTTAAAGCGACGATTGAATGGCTTTTTGGTGCGCAGCGCTTTTTTCTCGTCACTGGTTTCGTTCATATCTAACAAACGGGCATACATTAAAAATGTAATTTGTTCGATTACGGTAAGCGGGTTGGTTATGCCACCCGTCCAGAATTCTTCCCAGAGTTTATCGATTTTGCTTTTGAGTTGACCGGTAATCATATTTTTCTCATTAATAATTTACTTGGGAGGCTGGAAAAGCGCAGCGCCTTTCAAAAAAATGCATATTGCAAATATGCAGGAAACACACTCGACATCTGCTCTATTTCATTCCCGATATAACCCTACCGTTTACTCACTGGGTCGTCTGGCATTATTCGGCCACTTTATACGCATGTGAAAATACCGATCCTCTATCCACGCCACTAAGCCTTATTTCTTTTAAGGATTAAAATAAGCAAAAGGGCAATCCCCATACTTCAACCTAGTGACCGATGGATGAAATACCCCGATCTTATTTAAAAGCAATTCAATTATTTTTCTTACTTTAAAAACACAGAAATTATTGTAACCAGTGATGCGAACAGACATGAAAGCGCAATATATTTAGTAATTTGGGCATCTTTAATTGATTTCTGCAATGCATTTTTAAGCATTTCATTTTGTTCAGTTAGAGATTTCAATGCGTCATTAACACTTACAAAACTCTTTTGATCGTTTAGTTCGCGCTCATCGAAAGCAGTGATCGTCTGCTGCAATTGAGTTGCCAGCGTTTGAAGAGATTCTGCATTGTTTTTAACCTCTACTTGAAGCTCTGCTATTTGCTTTTCTTGTAAGCTTTGTTCACTACTACTTTTTTCTGAACCTTTTGTAAAATACGGTGCGGCGGCTGAAACAAGAGGTTTAAGATATGGGAGTATGGCTTTTAAAACAGGGAAATATGGTGTCATTTTTTTACCTTTTTATACTGGAAAGAAGCGTGATGATAAAATCTGTTTCATTTAAAATAGCCCAGCCAAGTAAGGCCGTTGCAAATATGACCAAGTGAGGGCCTAGTGCTTTGGGTTTTAGTGCATCGATATAAGACGCTCCTGCAATGATAGAATTCTTTTTAATTTCTGGGGTCTCAAGGTAAGTTCTTGCGAATTTAAATATTATCGCAGCCAGATACCCTCCGGCAATTGCCGCCATGACAGTGCGATATACATCAATAGCATTAAATCCGTCAGCTCCACTTTTCTTAGTTAAAAGCGAAATGACGCTTACCAAAATTGCACCGCACACACCAACAGTTGCGTTACGGATGGTAGCTTTTTTCTGTTTCTCTGCAGCGTCACTCAATTGTGTTTTAAATTCAGTAAGCTTTGCCGAAATAAGTTCACCAGTTTCATGCTTGGCTTTTTCTATTCGCTGGTCTAGTGCATCACCAAATTGGACGCTTGCGAATACAATCAGCTCCTCAAGATCCACCTTAGTGAGACCTCTCTGCTTACTGATTTCATCAGATGCCTTACCTATTGCTTCTTCAATTCGCTTCCCCAGCAAATTGATATCTTTTTCGAAAAAATTTATCATTTCCATAAATACCTTTTAATAACTCTTGCAGATGGGTTTATATGATTTTTCATTTTTGAAGTACCTAAGAATAGCGCTTAATTGTTGTGGTTTGTTTTTTAAGTGTGCCTAGCTCAACGGCAAAATTAGCCACAAAGGTGGCGATAAGTTGGGCCTGCTCGTCTTTAAACAAACCATCTACACCGTCTTGATGCAGGGCAATAAAAGGCTGTTCGTATAAACGGCTAATGCTCATTTGACCAGTGCGGCAAATTTCGCTTTTTAACAACGCCAAAAAGCGTTGCTGAATGGCGTTAAGGCTAATGTGGTGCTCTTGAATAAATGTTTCAAAGCGTTTAGTAATGGCGTGTTCATCTAACCCAATAATGGTGCGTAGGAGTTGATCTATTCCCACGGATGATTCGGGGTAAAATTCTTTGAGCAGTTTTAAATCTACCCGCGCATTTTGAGTGTGCACTAATGCATTGAGTTGATTTAATTCATCCTCAGAGATGCTTTCGCCTGCGCGAATTTTTTTCAGCACAGGGTCTTGATTGAATAAAGGCTCTAGCGTTTTTTCAACTTCTTGACGATAGATTTCATAATCCACTGTGCGAATGTTGGTTTTGAGCTCTTTAACTTCCAGCAAATCGGTATTTTCAGGAATATCGTAAATCAACACGGGGGCTGTTGGCGGTGAAGCGCCTTTGTCGCGCAGGTGAATAATACTGCGCAATTCTGTACGAGCTTTTTCTAGCTCATCGAAACTCATTACATCCCAAAAGACGTCCTGCTGTAACGCATTCACCACAGTCGATTTTTGGCGCACTTGGTTTAAGTGCATAGAGAGCGATTTTACTTTAAGCAAGATATTGGCTTTTACGGCTTCGCGTTGCTCTGGGTGGTTGAGCGCGGCATGTTGTGCGCGCACCGTATCTAAATCCCACGTAAAGGCTTCGCTTTGGCCTTGAATGTTGCGCCACTGCATAAGCGGTGCAATTTTTTCCATTAAGACGGTGCGTGTAGCGGGCGCAAACTGATTGAGCACTGTAAGCGAACCAAATTCGTGTTTGAGTTTCCAGTTGTCTTTAATGGCGATGCATTTGTCATCTAGCGCATCTATATCTTGCTTGATAAGCATGACCATTTTTTCAAACTTGGAAATATCGCCCAAGGCTAAAGCATCAGTTGCAAACTGCACACGGGCTTCAAATAATTTTTGGCTGAGCGATTTGCTTTGTCGCTGTTCTTCTTCGTCATGCTCTACTTCAAAATATTCAAAGTTGCCCCAGTGATCAAAAATAAGAAATTTAGTTTTGTCTTTGCCTGGGCCAAACAAGTTTTCACTTAAGCGAGTGCCCCGCCCTACCATTTGCCAAAACTTCACTTTGGATTTTACCGGTTTGGCAAATACTAAATTGAGCACTTCAGGCACATCAATACCCGTATCTAACATATCGACCGATATGGCTATGGTAATTTTTTTACTGGCATCTTTGGTTTCTTTAAAATCGTCTATCAGTTCTTCGGCGCGCTCGAACTTGGAGTGAATAACTCGGCAAAAATTACTCCCGCTTTCTTTGTTCAGTTGCGGATACATTTCATCAAATAATTTCGCCAATAACTCTGCGTGCTCAATATTGCGCGCAAAAATCATGGATTTGCCAAGGGTTTGACCATCGGCAAGGCGCAGGCCGTTTTCCATAAGGTTGCGCAATATGGCGCGGTTGGTGTCTTTGTTGTAAACGGCTTTATCTATTTCTTTTGCGTCGAAATCTAAATCGTTAGGGTCTAGGCCTTGATCTTCTAGTGCAGCGGTTTGTTCATCGCTCAGCGATTTTGCTTGAATGCCATCGCGCAAAAATTGTGTGGTGTGGCTTACCACTTTAAAAGGCACGAGGTTTTTATCTTCAACCGCTTTTTCTAAGGGGTAATTCGCCGTGGGCAATTTGTAATCGCAACCGAATAATTGACTGGTGGAACGGCTAATCATTTCTACCGGTGTCGCGGTTAAGCCTAATTGCAGAGCATCAAAATATTTGAATACATCGCCATAGACGTTATAAATAGAACGATGGGATTCATCGGCAATAATGAGATCAAAAAAACCGGGATCGAACTCTTCCATAATCGTCATCATGCCGGGGTATGTCGCAATATAAATGCGCGCATTTTGGCGATCTGATTTTTTGCTTTTGCCAACAATATAAACCGGCTCACTTAGGTATTCGTTGTAGGCTTTTCCTGCTTGTTTGCGCAGCTCTTTGCGGTCACACAAAAATAGAATGCGCTTGGCCCAACCCGCATCAATCATGCGTTTGGTGAGACCAATGGATACACGGGTTTTACCGGTGCCCGTAGCTTGTACAACTAAGGCTTTACGATAATTTTGCGCGAAGCGTTCGCATACGCGCGTAATGGTTTCAATTTGATAGTCGCGCCCTGCGATGTCGGTGCGAATGGGTGTTTTATTGAGATCTTTACGTTCGGTACGTTGGCGAATTAAATATTGCAGGCTTTCTTTGCTGTAATAGCTGTAGAGCTTGCGCGGGCTGTAGCCTTGGGCATCGTCGCCAATAAAAATATCGTAGCCATTGGTGTAAAAAACCACGGGGCGTTGATCGTATTTTTTCTCTAAAGAATCCGCATAGAGAATGGCTTGTTGACGGCCCTTCTCTGCGTTTTCGCGCGTGCGTTTGGCTTCTATTACGGCAAGTGGTTTGCCGTTGTCATCCCACAAAACGTAATCGCAATAGCCAATGCCACTTGCTGTGGGCTGGCCATCCACTTCTTCTTCGCGGGTAACTTGCTCGGTGTTTTTACCGTGAACTAAATCTATATCCCAACCGCGAGAATAAAGTTCGGTATCAATCATACGGCGACGCGTTTCAGCCTCATTTAATTCGAGGCTATTTTTCGCGGTTGCGCTGGCTTGCTGGAATTTGGTTTGTTCGGTTTGGCTGAGTTGAACTTTAAGTTTTGCGTTTTCACGCACGGCAGCTTCTTCAGCGGCTTTAGCTGCTTCTAATTCAGCAAGCGCTTGCTCTAAGCGAGCTTGATGCTCTTCTGCTTTTTTAGCGTTGGGTTTTTCTTCTAAGTGTGCGGGTGAAACAAAAACCTTTACATCGGCTTTATTGCCGCGCTGGGTAGACAGCAGCAACCAATAACTCAGAATATGCGCTTCTTTCAGCAACCAAAGGCTATCGCCTTTAACGTATTTACCATCGTGTGCAGCACTATTGCCCGCCTTGCGAATAGCGTGAAGCTTATCGAGGATGGCACCGTCTACTGCGGCTATAAAAGCCGCAGCCTGTAAGCGATCTACAAATTTATCGGTTGCTAAACTTGGCAATTTAAATTCGCGATAAACAATCCCCACCAAGATTTCCGCATAGGTGCGCAATTTAACCAACGCACTTTGCGGATCATCGGCCGTGTATTTTTCCGCAAAGCCGCAGAGGTCTGACAACTCAGGCCAGTGCGGGCGAAGGTGTTCGAAGTTGAGTGATTGCATAAATTCTATTCTGTCCATGACAGCCTTATTGCCAAGGCCGTGCCAATTTTTATTCGATACCGTGTTTTTTTATCCAGTTATTAAACGTTTGGTAATATTTAAACCCTAATAACTCGGCAGCTTTAGTTTTATTATTCTGCGATTCTGCCATTGCACGGGGAATATAGTGCTGGATGACCTCAGATATAAGCTCTTGTATATCAATGCCTTGTGAAACATCACGTCCTAAAATATCCACAACACCTTCTGGCATAGCGAATAGAGCTTGCTGAATGTCAGCGGCAGTAATTTTATTACCAGCGGCAAATAAGGATGCACGCAGCAAGGTGGACTGCAACTCGCGGATGTTACCCCGCCACGGCTGCTTTAAGATAAGATTTTTTGCGTCAGCATAAAGTTTCTTATGCTCCGCATGATCGAGCTGCGCATTAATTGATTCAAGTATGCGCTCACTCAACAGGAGTAAATCGCCCTCTCGTACGCGCAATGGAGGCAAATGTAATACGCCAATGGCTGCGCGATAGAATAGATCCTCTCTAAAACGGCCTTCGACAACTTCCTTCAAAAGGTCTTTATTGGTCGCGGTAATCAGGCGTACATCTACCTTGGAAGATTTGGCCGCACCTACTGGCTGGACCTCTCCACTTTGCAGCGCACGCAACAAGCGAACTTGCGCCGCTGGTTCAAGCTCACCAAACTCATCTAGAAATAAGGTGCCGCCATCGGCTTGCCGAAAACACCCTGCGCTCTCGTTAGCCGCCCCGGTGAATGAGCCTTTTACATGCCCAAAAAGTGTTGAGTCGATAAGTTCTGGGGGAATGGCACCACAGTTAATGGCGATAAAGGGCTTTTTAGCTCTGGGGCTTGCGTTATGAATTGCCGTGGCAAAAAGCTCCTTGCCAGTACCTGATTCGCCGTAAATAAGCACAGGGATATTTCTGGCCGCCAAGGTTGTAGCCTGCTGCTTTAATGCAAGCATATGCGGGTTCTGAGTGATTATATCGTCAAAGGCGGCATTGGTAGGCACTTGGCCTGTTGCCAGCCTAGTCGCCTGTTGATCTTGATGCTTAGGGATAAATTCAGCGGCAATCTCAAAGGGGATATCAACCTTCTGCACACCTTGCTCAAGCGTGGACTGATAGAAAGTCACTTTATGCTTGGTTTTGCCAAGCAAAATCCACACAGCTTGCATTGCTGGTGTGCCGGGGCTTAAGAGAACAGCTATAGGCTTACTACTCACCGCTGCAAGATCAGTGAGCAAACGGTCAGCCGCAATATAGATGTCATGAAAATCAATGGGGGAGCTTAGAGACACTAAGCGCGAGCTAAGAGCGCACTCAGTATTATCGGCAAGCCAGCTTAAATAAGCCGGTACTCGCTCATCGGTATAATTATTAAGAAGATGAACTTCGCTAAAGGTCACATTTTTAAGCGTGGAGGCAATAGCGCCAGGCTGAGAGCTCTGCTTCACAACGGCTTCTATATCAGCATGACCAATCCAACTAACTAGACGCATAATTCAACCCCATTAACAGAGGCCAGATTTGCTTCAATACAGTTAACAACACGATTCTGGTTGATTTTTATTCGATTCACGTTTCATCCAATGAAGTCCTAAGTGAGCCCGAATCTTACTGGTTTTGTGACGGAGTGCAAGAAAAAAACAGGCGCTCAAATTGGCATCAAGAAAAGCGCAGTTAATTTCTGCGCTCCCAGCAAAGCAATCACACGCTCAATAGTTTCAGCTTAAACGATCAACTCCAAAAAAATTCAAGTATACATCATTTTGGTGAGCCACTTTTGACGTGGCGCAATCATTAAAATGAGGTGAAAGATGAATACAACGTGTCCAAATTGCAACTCCTCTAACATTTCTTGCTCCACCACTGCTAGAAAAACGGGAGCATCGATAGGTGCACTTGGTGGAGCAATTTATGGTTATCGACTTGGCAGCTTTTTTGGCCCAATTGGTATGTTTACTGGGACATTCGCCGGATTAATTGGTGGTGCCATCACGGGCTGCCAAGCAGGTCACGCTGTGGGCAAAGGTATTGATGAGCACATTCTCAGCGATTATCAATGCAACAACTGCGAACAACGCTTCAGTATTTAACTAATCAACAACCTAACGGCATAAATCCCTGAAGCCATAAAGGTTTCAGGGATTTATGCATTTTTTGAGGGAATAATAGGGAATTCGGCATCGAACGCAAGACTTTATTTTCTTTCCTAAGTTCATCATTTGTAATCTGAAACTTAGTAATTATTTGATAGACAAATCTCATACAAGCTTAATTACTGAATATATCAGACTCTACTGCCGCCAAAAACATGAAAGCCGCTCTTAAAATCTTTAGTTGCAACTTTTGCCAAATAACTGGCCCTGAAGAACACACGCTCCATCTGAATCGGATCACTTGATCCAATCATGTACTGCCCACCATCCGGTATATAGATATATTTAGCTCCCTCGCCTTCCCTCAAGCCTAAAGCATATCCCCAAGCATCCCCCAACCTGTTGTAAAGGCTTTCTCTGTGACAAGAAAACCTACCAAGAGAATTGAACTCGTGCCCATTGAAAAGAAGTAGTAGATGATAATGGGGTCGGCAATTCACATCTCCGCTTTCTCTTGCCCATACATAGTCAAAATCAACAGAATAAACTCTAAGCTCAAGCTGCCGTTTTCTAGCTGCATATTGACCAAGCCTATATCTTAAATTTTTAATAAATAAATTAAGAGAGGCATTCGATAACTGTTCCTCACCTATAGCATAAAAATATTGCGGAAAACTCAAATCAACCCTGACAACAAATACCTTCGAGCTCTGTTCTAGTGATTTAATAAGCACAGAGTGAATTTTATCTAAGTACTCACAAACCAAGCCTTCTTTATTGCAAAGAACGGGCAGACCTTTGTACCAAGACTGCGCCCATAATGAGAGATGATATTGATATGGCACACGCTTTGGCGGTATTAATTTAGATTTGTGTTTCATTTTTGTTCACCGATTATGATTGATTCATACATCTCGATGAACAGGTAAAACATTATTTGATTATGAATATTTTCTTATGCCGGGATTACCTTTAATTAATTACGCTACGCAATTAATTGTACTCATATACACTGGATACTAGCTAGAAAGCTTAAATGTATATTAATATTCCCCACAACAACCAACACCAAATACATCTAAAAACCACATGAACGAAGGCGATTTTTCAACCAAAAAGCTAGGTTCTCTTTTTCCAAAATTTCCAAACATTGAACATACATTACATAGTGAAGTAGGAGCTAAAGCTCCTACTTCACTATAATTAAAAAACTTTAAATTCTTCCCCTCGATCCCGCTCCCCCACTCGATCCATCACCCACGCCTGTACCTCTTCATCAACCCAGCCAACCGCGCGATCACCAAGCGAAACAGGCTTAGGAAAAATTCCCTTTTCTATATAGCGATATACAGTAGATCTAGCCAATCCAGTAAACAATAGCACTTCTGACAAACGAATTATTCTCATGACAAACTCCAAATTATTAGTCATGAGATAAAGAATCGATGTATTTTTTTAACTGCGAATATATAAATTACTACAAGACAACTAAGCCACTTGAATAAGCACATTGTCCTGCAAAATTGGCCTTATACGTAGGGAACGTATTTGCATATCGCATCTGTCATCCAATGACAGACACCGAAGCTCCTCATAGAATTCAAAAACCCAGCTTATAAACCACTCTGTATTTTTGCTAGTTTTAAATATCCATTGAATGTTACGCACCAGCTTTACAGACGAAAAGTAGCTTGGCCAGCCTTCCAACGGTTGGTCTGTATCCGAAAGGGTAAAACCGTAATCCCTAATCAGCTGCTCAACGCAAGCATAAACAGCAGCAGCAAATCGATCAAAACCCAACTTTGCCTCCTTACCAATCCGCAAATAAAGATCTATATATTTCAGAATGCCTGAGTACTCTTTATCGGAAACACCATAAAGGGCACTCCAATGACCGTATTGATGCCTACCATTTTTTCTTACCTCTCGGAGATTATTTTCGTGGGAATCCATTAAAGCGATCGCAAGCTGGACCGATTTTCTTAGGACAAAATGCATTTCAAACCGCGCCAATACAAACAAATGCTTACGCTGTTTAGTGTCAGCCAACAGCTTGCCGGAGACGATGATGCTACTTATTCTTCGTCCCTTCTCTCTCTGGACCGTCCCACCAGGGATGTAACGTACGAGATGCATATTTCGCTGTAGTGCTTTAATGTTCCACCTAATCTGCTCTTTGCTTAAGCCAACCAATAGCGCCAGCTGCTGTAGACTCAAGTTCTCTACAATACCGTTTTGGTCAGCATGAGCCATCAATGTTACTAACAAGAGCAATTGTGATTTAGCTATCAACTTATTGGGATCGGCTTCCCTTTCTCCAACTTTTTTAGGAGCCAACAGGCCTTCAGTTAACAAGAAGTCTATTTGCTCCCCATGTAAATTAGCAAAGTCCGACTGCGACCATTCTTCTCTTAGAGCCAATAATGCTGCCCCAGGCCGATATATACTTTTTGGCCGTCCTCTACCATTTACGCTAACACTGAAACTCTTACGCCTAGGCTCAGCTCTGAGTCGATTTAAGTAATTATTTTCTACTAAAAAGCTAATTGCTTTAGCTACGTAGCGATCATTCATCCGAAAACTAAGTACCGCTTCTTTCACTGTTAAAGTTACACTTTTATCAAACCCATACTGCATTATAAAACGAATCAAAAAATACTTAGCCTCTGGCTCCGCTCCGATCAAAACATTCCTCAATAGATTTAAATGCATACGTTTACGCCTAAGCTACAAGTAATTTAATCGTATATTTATTACCTATTAAATTCAAATTTAAAACAACACATTGACATGTAACGTTACTGAGTTTATTACTTAGTAACGCAATGAATTGACAAATAGACAATGGCTATTAGCACATGGAAATATTAAAATTATGGCAATTGATTCATTTATTGATAGAAATAACGATATGCAAGTTAAGTGGATAGAAAACTACCTACGCAACCAGAGCTACAACATCCAAGAATCATTAAGAATGGAGATATACGAATACATAGAGAGAGGAAGAGTCTCAGCAATCAGGTCTGCCGACCTTGAATTACTTATTACTAAAATGAGGGGCGCATGGAGACAAAAAATCTACAGAGATAATCAAAAATCCAACGGCAAACGAGCATG
Source organism: Gammaproteobacteria bacterium (assembly GCA_005801205.1). Classification (GTDB taxonomy): domain Bacteria; phylum Pseudomonadota; class Gammaproteobacteria; order Pseudomonadales; family Cellvibrionaceae; genus Cellvibrio. The sequence goes on along the minus strand of SYDJ01000184.1, from coordinate 32,802 downwards.
CTCCTTTACCCTCTCTAATAGATCGCTTAGACATTTAAACAAGCTGGCCAAAGATATAGGTGCGCCAATCAATTCCACTCTTGAGGAAATCATTGAAGATACCTACCTTAGAAATAAAGAAATGCAGCAGATAAGCCGTAAGCCCAAGCAGAAGAAAATACCTTAGCTCCAACAAGGGTCTTATGTATTCCAAAATGTATCCCATTAATTTTATTATAAAAATTTTTTGATATATATCATTAAGCTAATGAAATAGTTCAACTCCCCTCGGCATAAATGAGCTATGCCAAAGTCACCAAGGCACAGTTGAGTATGAGGAGGCTCTTTTCGGACGCGTTACAAATGCATGGAGGGCATATAAGCGAAGAGGCCTAAACAAAGAAGCTAAGGAGCTTGTTCTTATGTTGAATAATGATACTCACGCAAAACTGGCGGAGCTAATTAAAGACAATGGTTGCAGTACCAGTAAATTAGTTGAAATACTTATTCAGGAAAGTCACAAAAAAATGCTTAAGAGGCTCGAAAAGAGCCCCTTACCCCCCAAAAAAATAACCCATGGCATAGGACAAAATAGCATGGGTAAAAACATGGGTATGAAAAATAAAGGCATAAAAAAAGCCCATAAAATCATGGGCTTAATTCAATAACATGGCAGTGAGAGATCCGCCATCAAAAGTTACTGCTTTAAATGATCCAAATAATCGGCCCAGCCCTGCATCATTTGCTTTCGCTCAGGCAAATGCTTGGTTCGGTTGTACGCTCTTCCGTTTGCATCACGCACCGCATGAGCTAGTTGCTGCTCGATATAGTCAACCCTATACCCAAGCACCTCATCCAATATCGTGCGTGCAGTAGCTCGAAACCCATGCGGAGTTACTTGTTCATTGCTATAGCCAAGTGCCCGTAACGCAGCGCGGACCCCACCCTCAGACAAAGGCTTTCCGCATTTTCGCGCACTAGGGAAAACATAGCGACCATAGGACGTCAACGGTTGCAAAGACTTAAGAATATTTAACGACTGGCTAGACAGCGGAACCAAATGAGTCAATCGCATCTTCATTTTTTCAGCAGGAATTTCCCAACATTCATCCGTCCAATTGATCTCACTCCACTCCATGTGGCGAATTTCACCTGGACGCTGAAACAGCAAAGGCGTTAGCTGTAATGCCGCTTTTAATTCAGGCGTTCCTTTATAGCCATCAATTGCAATTAGAAGTCCACGCAACTCCTTGGGGTCTGTAATCGCAGCACGATGCTCTGATTTTTTTATTATCAAAGCACCCTTTAAATCTTGCGATGGGTCCCGCTCAGTTTTTCCGGTCGCAACCGCATATCGAAATACTTGCCCTGAAATTCTCTTTGCTCGATTAGCTGTTTCGTGCAACCCATCAACCTCAATCTGGCGCAGCGCATTAAGCAACTGAACTGGAGTAATCTCTGATATGGGCAAGCTACCAATAAAGGGACCCAGCTTCTTATCGACAATCCAACGAATCTTATCTGTCGTTATTGAAGCAGCTCCTTCAAGAACACGCTTGGCTAAAAACTCATGAGCAACCGATTCAAAGGTGTTTGCTGTTGTGGATTTTTTGTTAAGCTTATCTTGTTTTTTAACTTCGCCTGGATCAAATCCCTCCAACAATTCCGCTCTCGCCAAACGACATTTTTCACGCGCAGAGGCAAGCGAAACTACGGGATAAACACCAAAAGCAAGCCGCTTTTCCTTCCCTCCATATCGATACTTAAGACGCCAGTATTTGGAGCCATTCGGCATCACCTCTAAATACATACCGCCGCCGTCAGCCATGCGATAACTTTTCTCTTTGGGCTTAGCCTGCTTTATAGCAACTTCAGTTAGCTTATTTATCGCGACCATACCGATGCCCCCACGAATTAAATATGCCCCCAATTGTGCCCCCAAATGTATGTGGCTGCAACGGGATATCAGTGGACGATAATGGACGAAAAAACATAAAAAAACCCGCATTTACGCGGGTTTTGGGATGTTACTGGATGTCAGTAAATCTATATATGGTGCCCGAGGCCGGACTTGAACCGGCACGACCAGAGGTCGACAGATTTTAAATCTGTTGTGTCTACCGATTTCACCACTCGGGCAGAGTGCTTTTACTTTCGGCAAGTAAAAGAATTGTGGAGGCGCGATCCGGAGTCGAACCGGACTAGCTGGATTTGCAATCCAGAGCATAACCGCTTTGCTATCGCGCCCTTTCGAGAGGGCGCAATTTTAGCGGAGTCGTTTTGAAAATCCTAGTGTTTTCTGATAGTTATAAGATTATTTTTATGTGCATCGCCAATTGCGTGGCTAAAATCAACAATCCGCTTATTTTTTGTCCGCACTCACCAAGAAGAACGGAGATGCAGCGCGCAAGTAAATAAACATCGACCAGAGCGTGAGCGCCGCAGCACCCGCCAAAGCGATAAAACCAATCTCCATCAGGTACCATTCTTGCCTATCCATCAACAAGACCAATATAGCAATCATCTGTAAAGTCGTTTTTATCTTGCCGATAAATGACACAGCAACGCTAGATCTTTGCCCTAACTCTGCCATCCATTCACGCAGTGCAGAAATAACGATTTCACGCCCTACAATCACCGCTGCCGCAGCAACAAACCATGCAGAATCATGATGAATTGAAACGAGCAGCAGTAAGGAGATTGCCACCATAAGCTTATCGGCGACGGGATCAAGAAAGGCACCAAAAGCAGTACTTTGGTCGTATTTGCGAGCAACATACCCGTCTAGCCAATCAGTAATAGCGGCAACCGCAAAGATTAGAGCGCAGGCTAAATGAGCCCAGTGGACTGGTAAATAAAAGATCACAACAAACAGTGGAATTAAAATAATTCGCAAAAGTGTTAGCTGATTAGCAAACGTCATAACCAGTATTTCTCGCCCAGAAATATACACAGGAACAGAAGATGGCCCTAAGCCAAACATCAAATGAAGGCACGATAATACACTATCGATTAATCATTATGGAAAAATGCATAAATTTCTTCTGCCAAAAGCTGATTTATGCCACTGACTTTCATTAAATCATTTGCACTGGCCTTTTGTATTTCTTGGATTCCGCCAAAATGACGCAGCAACTCCCGCCGACGCACAGCACCCACACCCGGGATATCTTCTAACGTGGATGTCTTGCGCTTTTTATCACGGCGCTGTTTATGGCCAGTGATGGCAAACCTATGAGCCTCATCGCGGATATGCTGAATTAAATGCAATGCGGGCGAATCATTATTAAGCACTATTTCTGCATCTGTTTGTGCATTGTAGAGTGTTTCAAAACCCGCTTTGCGGGTTGAACCTTTAGCGACACCAATCATCAGCACATCATCAATACCTAATTCAGCCAATACCGAAATAGCTTTGGATAATTGCCCCTTACCACCATCAATCAGCAAAATATCGGGCATTTTGCCCTCACCTTTTTTGAGACGCGTATAACGTCTCTCTAACGCTTGTTCCATAGCCGCATAATCATCACCGGGCGTAATACCTTCAATATTAAAACGGCGATAGTCAGATTTCAGCGGGCCATTGGTATCAAATACCACACAGGAGGCTACCGTTAATTCACCGCTGCTATGACTAATATCAAAACATTCCATGCGCTGTGGGATTTCATCCAATTGCAGCGCATCCTGTAGTGCGATAAATCTATCCAATGAATTTTGTTTCGTGTTGAGATGCGCAATTAAATTTTGTTCAGCCGCATTAACAGCCATTTGCAACCACTTGGCGCGATGACTGCGCACGCTGTGTGAAAAATGCACTTGGCGTCCAATGGACTGTTGCAGCGCAGACGCTAAAACATCCACTTCTTCCAATTCATAATTGGTAATAATTTCACGGGGAATATCGCGCCCGGTGCTCGCCAAATAAAATTGTGCCACAAATTGCGTGAGTACATCCGCAGGTGTTTCAGCAATACCCGACTGAGGGAAGAAACTCCGGCTACCCAAAATCCGCCCTTGGCGAACAAATAAAATATGCACACAGAGCGCATTGGGGCGCGCGACTACCGCAACCACATCTATATCGCCATTACCTTCTTCAATAATTTGTTGAGATTGAATATTGCGTAGAAACGTAATTTGATCGCGATAGTGCGCAGCTTTTTCGAAGGCTAAAGTTTGCGCAGCCTGATCCATTTGATCGGCCAGCTCAGTCATAAGTTCTTCACTGCTACCCGTTAAAAACATGCGGGTATGACGCAAATCATTGGCGTAATCTTCTTTGCTGATAAATTCTACACAGGGTGCCGTACACCGTTTGATTTGATACTGTAAGCATGGGCGCGAGCGATTATTGAATACGCTATCTTCACACTGACGCACACGAAATGTTTTTTGCAAAAAATGCATGCTTTCGCGCACAGCGCTAACGTTGGGAAATGGCCCGTAATAATCGCCCTGCTTTTTCTTAGCGCCGCGATGAAAACTAATGCGCGGGTAAGGCTCGCCACTGGATACAAAAATATAGGGGTAAGATTTGTCATCCCGCAATGAAATATTGTAAAGCGGACGATTCGATTTAATTAAATTTTGTTCAAGAATTAAGGCTTCTGCTTCACTCGCGGTGATGGTGACTTCAATACGATGAATACGCGCAACCAAGGCAATTGTTTTAGTCGTTAAACCTGTTTTGCGAAAATAACTGGCGAGTCGCAATTTTAAATTTTTCGCTTTGCCCACATAGAGAATATTGCCATCCACACCAAACATTTGATAAATGCCGGGCTGCGGGGATGCATCCGCTAAAAAACGAACTGAGTCAAAATGAGGTGAGAGAGATTTTTCAGACATGGATTTTAGGCGTTAGAAAAGTGCGGCAATAAACCGCACTTTACATGAATCCTGATTAAGAATTTTTACACAACCGATTCTGGATCTAACAGATTGTGTTTCACCGCAAGCAGGGTTAATTCAACATCGCTGTTGATATCCAACTTTTCAAAAATACGATAGCGATAGCTATTAACAGTTTTTGGGCTTACACAAAAAGTATTAGCAATATCATTCACTTTTTGACCATTGGCAATCAACATAGCCGTCTGCAGCTCGCGCTGAGAGAGCTTTTCAAAAGGTGACTCCTGACTGTTGCTACCCGAGAAGTTTTTTAACGCTAACTGCTGAGCAATACTATTGCTCATATAGAGATCACCGCGCATCACTTTATCAATAGCACTGGTAATCTCAGAGAATTCTGCACCTTTGGTGACGTAACCTACCGCACCCGCTTGCATTAAACGTGTTGGGTAAAGATCATCATCACACGCAGTTACCGCAATAATTTTGAGAGTTGGGTTTACAACCAATAGTTTTTTAGTGGCTTCTAGACCACCCATGCCGGGCATTTTTACATCCATTAGCACTACATCGGGCAACAAAGTGCGCGCCTTTGTTACGGCTTCTTCCCCGCTTTTGGCATCTCCTACCACTTGGTAGCCGTCTATATCGGCTAACATACGCACTATCCCCATGCGTACCAAGTCGTGATCATCGACAACGAGTATCTTAGTCAAACCAGCCCCCATGCCGCTAAGGCAATTGTTATTTTTACTGAATGGATGCTTGACGCATTTTTCAGCGATTGTAATCGCAGCTTTCACAAACTACCACAGGTTAAGGCCGTTATGACCTATCTCTAGTGTAGATTGACTGTGAAACCTTGCAAAAAGATTGAATTCAATCCGTTTTCTTGGCTTCCTGTGATTTAAGGATAACGTCACGGCTTAAGGATAGCTCCTAGGCTCTTGCTCCAGCTCCACCCCAAACGTGCTTAAAACAGATGCTTTTATTAGCTCAGCCACTTCCAGCACCGCCGAACCGCTCAATCGATAGGGGTTCGTTAACACCAATGCTTGCTGCTCATGAACTGCTGCCCCCTGACGAAACCCCTTCCAGCCAGCCTTGTCTATAAGCCAGCCCGCAGCCAGCTTTACCGAATTATCATCGATGGGATAAGCAACCACATTGGGGAAAGACTGCTGTATTGCAGATAAGGTAGCTGTACTCACTATAGGGTTTTTAAAAAAGCTGCCCACATTAGGGATAGTTTTTGGATCAGGTAATTTACTGCGGCGAATATCGCACACAATTTGGCTTACTAACTCTGGCGTAATCTTATCGGCAGACACATTTGTCAAAGCATCTCTTAAGGCTGGGTAATGAATTTTTAACGATGGCGATTTAGTAAGCTTAAAAGTTACCGAGGTGATAATAAATTGATCTTTTAATGCATTTTTAAACACGCTATCGCGATAACCAAACTGGCAAGCCTCTGGCGTAAAGGTAATTGATAAGCCGGATTTAATCTCTAGCGCAGTGAGCTCACTGAATACATCTTTCAACTCAACGCCATAGGCACCAATATTTTGAATAGGTGCAGCGCCAATATTACCGGGGATTAGCGATAAGTTTTCCAAACCCCAGAATTGTTCATCCAAACAATAATCGACAAAGTCGCTCCAGTTTTCACCGGCGGCCGCTTTGATATAAACATGCTCGAGATCCTCTCTCACCAATTCTTTACCCATAAATTGGATGTGAATAGCCAACCCAGGGAAATCATCATGCAAAACAATATTACTGCCACCACCCAAGAATAAAAGCGGCAAATTATTTTCCTTGGCAAACTTTAGCGCAGCCATTAATTCCACTTCATCTTTTACTGAGACAAAAAACTCAGCGCACACTGGCGACGCAAGCGTGTTGTAATTTTGTAAATTAAAATGGGGCAAGTAGAGCGACACAATAAGATCCAGTTAATATCACGCCGACAAGTGAATCGTACGCTTAAAAAATTAGAAAAGAAAATTAAAGTTTATTTTCTTGAATGGCTGTCAGTAAGCCTGCAGCCGCATCTTCAACCAAATCCAACACCAATTCAAAACCTTCGCTGCCACCATGATAAGGATCAGGAACTTCGCGATACTGTTGTTGTGAACCGAAAGCCAAGAACAAACCTAAATGACCCGTGTAATCTGCTGGTTTTAAACTGCGCAAATCAGCAAGATTTTGTTCATCCATAGCGAGGATATAATCAAACTCATCAAAATCACTGCGCTTAACAGCACGCGCACGCAACACCGATAGATCAAACCCGCGCTTTGCGGCAGCGGCAACAGTTCTTGCATCTGGCGCTCGGCCTTGGTGCCAATTCGCTGTGCCCGCAGAATCCACTTGAATCCGCTTGGTTAAGCCTGCATCACTCACTAACTTTTGAAAAATACCATCTGCAGTAGGCGAACGGCAAATATTACCCAAACAGACAAACAACACTTTTACAGACATGTTACTTCTCTAATAACAATTTGATGCGTTGTAGATCAGCTTCAGTATCCACACCGCCTGGCACAGCAACAACAGCCTGTGCAATATGAATCACTTGGCCATTCCACATCACCCGCAATTGCTCCAAGGATTCAATTTGCTCCAAGGGCGCAGGCTGCCAGCTCACAAACTTATGCAACAGAGCAACGCGATACGCATAAATACCTATGTGACGCTGCGCTGGAAAGTCTACTGGCAGGCCTGTCGCATCTGAACTCGCAAAATGATCGCGCGGCCAAGGAATAGGGGCACGCGAAAAATACAAAGCGCGACCATTGCTATCCGCAACTACCTTCACAATATTAGGATTGCGAAAATCGGCAAGGCTGTGAATGGGCTCACTCAGTGTAGCCATACTGGCATCTTGCATAGCTGCTAAATTTTGCGCGACTTGGTTAATCACTTGTGCAGGAATTAAAGGTTCATCACCCTGCACATTCACTACAATTTCATCATCTGCCAAACCTAAACTGCTGACAACTTCTTGCAGACGATCTGTACCAGAAGTGTGCGCAACGGAGGTCATACACACCTGCGCCCCAAAACTTTTTGCGACAGCTTCAATGCGTACATCATCAGTCGCAATAATCACTTGACGCGCATGACTCTCGCAGGCGCGCTCATAAACATGCTGAATCATGGGTTTGCCAGCAATTTCTTTCAGCGGCTTGGCAGGTAAGCGAGTGGACGCATAGCGTGCAGGTATAACAACAGTAAAACTCATAATACCAACCTTAAACAGAATCCAACTTGTGTTGAAATGCTTGCCAAAAATGTTCGTTCAATTGCGCACCCACAATTAGGGAATACCATTCAGGTTTGGCAAACTCATGACATTTAATTGCATCTTTTTCAGTCATCACAACCGTATCATTTCGATAGACTTCAAAATCTGTTATTGAAAACTGATGATGATCAGAAAAGTGATGCGCATAGTAAGTTAACTCAAGACTATCCAAGGTTTTAAAAAAACGCTCTGGATTGCCAATACCAGCCAAAGCATGAATCGGCTCTTTAAAATTCATAGCCGTTAAAGGCAAGTCTTGCATAGTCGCAAGCTTGCGCCACGCCAAGGGTTGAATTTTCATATCGTGAATATTGTGATATCCAGATAGAACGGCTTTTTTAGATCTGCTATTCAATACAATTAAATCGACGGATTTCAAACGCGAAACAGGTTCGCGCAATGGCCCTACAGGTAAGAGTTTTTGATTACCAAATAACCGTTGCCCATCGACCACAGCAATTTCTAAGGAGCGCCCTAAACGATAATGCTGCAAGCCATCATCGCTTAAAATATGGGTGCAGCCCTGCGCGATTAACGTTAAAGCAGCCGCAACGCGATCAGGTGCAACACACACAGCGCATTGTGTAGCCTTGTAAATTAAAAGTGGCTCATCGCCCGCTGCAGAGGCATGTGAATTTTGATCCAGCAGATAAGGATACTGCGCAACACCACCATAACCACGGCTAACTACGCCGGGCTTATGCCCCTGCTGCTGTAAATATTTTACTAACTCAATAATGAGCGGCGTTTTACCTGTGCCGCCAACAGAAATATTGCCAACAACAATTACCGGGACTGACAATTTTTTTTGCAGAAAAATGACAAGAATGAACTTACGCGTGCAGCTAATCAAACTGAACAGCCAACTCAACGGCAGTAGCCAATAAACCCAACGCGATTTACCGTACCAAGCGTTTAACCAAAGGTTGTGAGATTTTTTCACACACGACTCGATAATAATGATTATAAAATTATTTTTGCACCGTTTCGGGCTGACGCGTTGTAATACTTAATTTAACAAAGCCTAATTGACCGGCTGCATCCATCACCGAAACAACGGCTTGATGCGGAGCTTTTGCATCAGCCGTAATCATGATGGGTAAGTCGGTTTTGCCTTGCGCTGTTTTGTTGAGCGCAGACTTCAGTGTTTCAATTTCTGTATTCACTAAACTCTGTCCATTTAACGAATACCTACCCTGTTCACTGATAACTATTTCCAGTGTTGTTTTCACCTCGGCTGAGGGCTCGCCTATTGCCTGGGGTAGAACCACCGTAAGATGCGACTCTTTCGTAAAACTGGTGGACACCATAAAAAACAGCAGCAGAATAAAAACAACATCGATCAGAGGGGTTATATTTATTCCCTCATCTTCAGTGCGCTGACGACGAAACTTCACAATAGTAATCCCCGTGCAGGCTAAACCAATTTAACGTCAACTTGACGCTCAGTATGCAAAGCATCCACCAATTTAATAGCTTCTTCTTCCATAGTGACAACAATAGAATCAATGCGGCGCTGAAAAAAACGATGGCTGATTGTCGCAGGGATAGCAACCATCAAACCAAATGCAGTGGTATAAAGCGCAACCTTAATGCCGCCGGCCAACACCATGGTATTACCATTGCCTTGCATCTCAATTGCCATGAATACTTCAATCATGCCAAAGACCGTACCTAGCAAACCTAAAAGAGGCGCAATATTAGCAATCATACTTAGCAAGCCCACAAAACGCTCAAGCTCATGGACAACTTGATTCGCCGCTTCTTCGATAGAATCTTTCATGACATCACGGCCATGTTTTGAATTGCTAAGGCCTGCGGCAAGGATATAACCCAATGAAGATGACTGCTTAAGTTCACGTAATTTTGCGGCATCCATTTGATTGCTTTTTATCCAAGCCCACACTTGCGCCAATAAACCTTTCGGGGCAATTTTGCTTAAGTTCAGCGTCCAATAACGCTCACAAGTTACCGCCAACACAATTAAAGAGCACAATAAAATTGGCCACATTAATATACCACCGGCAAAAAATATTTCTTTCACGCCGAAAATCCTCTTGTGAATAATGATTTAAGTTAGGGCTGAGCAAAGCTACGAAAATGGGGTGTACATTACCACAAGACGTGTATAAAACCATGCTAGGCGTCAATTTTTGTAGATTTAGAAGAGGATTTACGGGGCTATCTCGGGCTATCGTTGAAGCTATCGCGAACAGGGCTGACGTGATCCTTCTCATACCAATAACGCGCTTGCGACTGGCGGTATTGCGTAAGCCGATATGACTGCTGCCCGCGCCAAATGAATTCAAGCGCGCCTGCATAGGCCGTGTTGTGCGGCACCGCCCCCATTTCTGTGTAACGCGCCTGTACTGCAAGATGTGGATGACCATGCTGGTTGTGAAACCCAGCGCTGTAAATAACCCTGTGCGGACGTACACGAGCAAGAAAGCCAGCCGTTGATGAGGTTTTGCTGCCATGATGAGGAGCCAACAAAATATCCACTGAAGAAATCTCTTCGCGCTCGCTTAAGATACGCTCCACATCTTTTTCGATATCACCCGCCAACAAAATTTTCTGCCCATTAAACTCAACTAACAGTACGCACGAATGGTTATTGGCTTTTGCGTTTGAATCTATCGGCCAAGCGATAAATCGAAAATGAACACCATCCCATTGCCATGGTGCTTGCGTGTGGCAACTTCCAACTTCTAGCTGAGCTGCGTGATTATTATCTTTATTTAACCCAACTAATTTATCCTGTTCACCTAGCAACAGCTGATTAACGTCTATTGCAGCCAAAACTCCGAGTAAACCGCCAGAATGATCTTTATCATTGTGGCTAACAACAAGCTTATCTAATTGTTGCAATCCTTGGCTGTGCAAATAAGGAACAATAATGCCGCTGCCCGCATCAAAATTTTCTGTGTACTCCGGGCCTGTGTCATAAAGCAACTGATGATTAGGCGTGCGAATTAAGACTGCTGTACCCTGCCCCACATCAAACACTAACATTTGCAAATCGGGCACTTGCTTTAGGGGAATTAATAACGCCAAGATTAATCCAACACCACCTAGCCATTTATTACCCAAAGCGCGCGGCATTAATATGAGCGCCACACTCAGCGCAGCTAACAAAACTGCCCAAGGGTTGATATTAATGAGTGGATTTAATCGGCCAGCGCCCAAGGTTAATAAAAAATTCAACCATTCATGTACAAGTGACATCCCCATTTCAGCGCAGCGCAAAAAGAAACCTTCAAAAGCACTAAACGTAAAATGGCACAAGGCCGCTAAAATTAAGCAAGGCACCACAAAAAAAGTAATAACAGGAATGGCAATAAAATTGGCAGGTGGTGCCAGCAGCGATGAGGTATGCACCAATAACGCCAAAGGAATTAACAAACCAATAAACATAACCCACTGGGATTTGATAAAAAGTCGAAATTGATTTGCATATTTTATTTTTATGTTGATGCTTTTAGTTATTGCTATACGCCCAGCAAAACAAAATATCAGCATGGCAACCGCACCAAAAGACAACCAAAAGCCTATATCGTAAGCAGCCAGCGGGTCATATAACAACACCAAAACCAGTGCGATTAATAAGGTATCGCGCCCACGAAAAGTGCGCTGCCACAAAAGTGCTAACTGCACCACCGCCAGCATAATAAGAGTGCGAATCGTAGGAATATTGAAGCCAGCGATAAGGCTATAAAATAACGTAAAACCTACCGAGAACACATAACCCATCAACATCGATGGGTATCTATGCCAAACAAGCTGCACAAATTTTCCCAACAAATTTCCTACAAAAAAACCAACAATCGCAAAGAAACCTAAATGCAACCCAGAAATAGCGATCAGATGATTGGTGCCGGTTTTGAGCATTTCGCCCCATTGCTCTCTGTCAACCAAAGAGCTATCACCAACCAAGAGTGCAACTAAAATTCCTTTTTGTGGGCTGCTGCTGGTGTTAATTAGCCATTGCTGCAATTCATAGCGAATCACATCTAGCGAGAAGAAAGGTGGAGCCTGCAACAATATGCTCTCACCCTTACGAATATAACCTGTTGCCCCTATACCACGGCGCAACAGCGACGCTTGATAATCAAATCCACCGGGGTTTACAAAACCGCGCGGCTTTTTTAATTTCACAACCAAGCGCCAGTGTTCCCCCGTTTTTACACGTAGGTCACCATAGCTACTGATATTAATTTTCTGAGGAATATTTTCAAAAGCCGTGTAGGGCTCATAAGTTGAATAAGCGCGAGTGAGTTTTAAGGTAAATAATTGCCGACGATTGTTTTGTTGCGGCAGGTCTATCACCTGACCTTCGACAACAATATCTCGCTCAGCCATAGCATCGGGTAGTTGGCCTGCCAAGAATTGATAGCCGGCAGTAACGCCAAAGGTAACACCGGCAACAAAAAAACCAATAACAATGACTAAAGAAGAAAATAACGGAGATAGTTTTTTACGAAATAAAATAAGGCTTAATGCAAACACTAAAATAGAAGTTATAAAAATTAGCGGCGGCAACTCTGGCAAATAGCCAACCAGAATAATTCCTAGAGAAAAACATAGTAGTCGTAGCGTCATAACATCCCTGTTTTATTTCAATTAACTTAAGCAGACACCTGTTCCACCTAAGCCACAATATCCATTTGGGTTTTTGGCGAGGTATTGTTGATGATAATCCTCTGCGTAATAAAACTCTTTAATCGGTAAAATCTCGGTAGTGATTTCACCTAAGTCCGCATCATTCAATGCTGCTTGATACGTAATTCGACTCGATTCAGCTAAAGCTTTTTGTGCAGCGTTTAACGTATAAATTCCCGACCTATATTGCGTACCGCGATCATTGCCTTGACGCATACCCTGTGTGGGGTTATGAGATTCCCAAAATACTTTTAACAAGTTTTCTAGCGAGGTCTTTTCAGGATTGAATACTACCAATACAACTTCATTATGCCCCGTTAAACCCGAACAAACTTCTTCATAGGTTGGATTAGGCGTGAAACCAGCGGCATAACCCACTGCCGTACTAAACACGCCTTCTTGCTGCCAAAAACGGCGCTCTGCACCCCAGAAGCAACCAAGACCAAACACAATTTTTGCCAAACCTACCGGAAAAGGCTCTTGTAGCGGTGAACCCAGCACCTTGTGTTGCTGGGATACAACCATCTTGATATTGCGACCAGGCAAAGCTTGTTCAGGTGATGGCAATGCATTTTTTTGTTGCGTAAAGAACATGGTAATTACCGATTGTTAAACGCCTGCTTACAATTTAAGCCAACTAATTAAAACCAACGATTTAATTGAGATTTTTCCCACACACTAAACAAAGCGCGCTCTACCGCAACCTGCGCCGCTATACCTAATTTTTCAGGTAGGGATTTTTTAAGCGTGAATTCAACTTCAAAAATATCGGCAGTTTCAACTTGATCCAACAAATATTCATCGCTGGTTTGCAACGCATCAATGAGATTTACGGCTTTAGCTCTACGACCAAACCAGACCTCACCCGTTGCAACCGCCGCTATATCTACTTGTGGGCGATGCTCAGAAACAAATTCTTTAAACAGCACATGAGTATCTTCCAAGTCTTCAACGAATTTCTCACGGCCTTTTACTGTGTTCTCTCCGAACATTGTCACAGTGCGTTTAAATTCACCAGCGGTAAACATTTCGTAGTCAATATCGTTTTTCTTTAAGAGACGATGAAAGTTGGGCAATTGTGCAACAACACCAATAGAACCCAAAATAGCAAAAGGTGCTGCCACAATCTTGTTGGCAACACAGGCCATCATATAACCACCAGATGCCGCAACCTTATCCACACAGACAGTCAATGGGATTTGTTTGTTAGTAATACGTGCTAATTGGCTAGAGGCCAAGCCATAGCTGTGCACCATACCACCACCGCTTTCAACCTTAACGACCACTTCATCTTTTGGCGTTGCGAGAGTTAAAACAGCACTGATGGTTTCACGCAAACTTTCATTGGCAGAGGCTTTTATATCGCCATAAAAATCCAACACAAATACGCGCTTTTTGTGCTCGTCGGTAGCATCACCCTTTTCTTCTTTTTTATGTTTTTCTTTTGCTGCTTTTTTCTGATCGGCCTTTTCAGTCTTTAGGCGTTTCTTTTCATCTTTCTCTAGCAGCTTTAATTGATCCTCATCCAGCACTGCATGCTGCAAGGCTTCACGTGTTGCCTTGAATTTGTCATTAAGCTTGCTGACTTGAATGTGCCCTTTTTCAGATTTTTTACCGCGCGCACCGGCGGATACAATTAAAGTCACAATGATAAAAATAGCCACCACAAAGGTTAGGGTTTTGGCAAAGAAAAGACCATATTCAGTTAAAAATTCCAACGTACAACTCCACTCAATAAAATTAAAAAACTATTTCCATTCACTCATGGCATTACTGGCCACATCATTTAATGGGCGAACATTTAAACCGATATTCGTTAAACTAATTTCATACAGCGCACCATGCTTCATAGGCAAATACCGCGCAGTGCCGTAATTCGCATCCAACACTGAAAACCACTCAGCATATTCGTGAACAAGACGCCACACATCTAACTGCAGCGGGCTTTTTACTATAGAAAAGTTAGAGCGTTTTTCGGTGGTTTCTTTGTGAAGATCGTAATAGCGCCCACTGAGACGATCTAACCTGTAAGCAGGTTTTATATCAAACCCAGAAAAATAACCCTGCCACTTAATAATACGCGCATCCAGCTGCCATTGATCGCCATACAAACTAAAGCGTTGTTGTTTTCCGTTGGCATCTACTACCACTGCATCAAAATATTGATCATCAATAGTTTCAAAGTTAATAGTAGCGACAGGCTGGCCAACCAAAATTTGCTTATAGCTATAAATATCATAAGCCACAACACCCACAGCAGCACCCAAGGCCAATAAGCTAAGTCCAAACATGCCTTTTACCCAGCCCATAAACCAACTGCTTAGCCACAATATTTTTAACGCACGAAAGGCGATAAAAGCAGCGACTATAACAACAACTAATGCAACGAGGGTGTATAACATAGGAATCCTTAGCTAATCTTTAATAGTATTTATGCGAAGCCTTTCTTGTACAAACGTGTTTATTAAGCGCCCAGATATACTCGTAGCGGGTGGAATCTTAGGTAGTTGATTGTATTGAAACCAATGAGCTCGATAAATTTCTTGCTTATCCACCTTAATAACGCCATCAACATAATCAGCGAAATATCCTAGCATTAGCTGCCCGGGGAAAGGCCAAGGCTGGCTCGAGGCATAACGAATATTCTTGACCCGCAGCCCCACTTCTTCCATCACCTCACGCTCAAGAGTTTGCTCAGGGCTTTCACCCACCTCAATAAAACCAGCGAGGCACGAGTACTTTTCTTCTTTAGATCGTGTGTGCCACGCCAATAGGCATTCATCGCCACGCGTAACAAGCGTGATAATACAGGGTGACAAACGCGGATAAAAATCTACTGCACAATGAACACAGGTTTTTGCCAAATCCTGTGAGTGTTGTACTGTAGGATTCCCACAACGGCCACAATACTGATGATCAAAATGCCAACGTAAAACTTGTAACGCTCGCCCGGCAGTTTGGAGTTCATCTTCCGATAACTGCTCTAAAAGATTTCGCAAGCTTAACCACTGGTAACCTGCCACATGTTTGGGCTGAATACAGCTTACATAAAAAAACTTGTCTCCATGACTTTTTACAGGATGCTTAACAATCAATTCAACCGATAAACTAATGAGATCTGAATCACCCAATAACACTAAAGATCCATCTTCAGAGCACAAAAATTTTTCATCAGCCACTACATAATGACGTATTGCATTCTGCACTGGTTATACCTTGTAACCCAAAGCTTCCAAACTTTCTTCTGCAATGCGCAACACTTCCGTATCAGCTTGTTTGTCCACTTTTACACTATCTAAATAATATTCGAGACTGATGATGGCATCCGCAAAAGTATCCATCATGTGTTGAATTGCGGCTTGTTGTTCATCTTCCATCAAGGACTCATTAATAAACTGCATGCAGCCTGCAATGACCTTGGCGGCACGCGGCAAACCCAATACAAACATACCACCACGTACACTATCTAAGGTGGAGGAAATGTTGGCGATATGCCCTTTATCATAATTAGACTCGGAGAAAGCACTGAGCGCACGCTTAACCATCGCGAGACCAGATTCAATCTCATCGATCACCAATTTTTCAGCTTCTGCAATTTGGTTATTCGCCATTACATCATCGCGGGACAATGCGTTAATTTGCGCGAGCTTCTCATCCGACAGATTACTTTTTCCTAAACCGGCAATAGTACTTTCAACATACAACAAGGTATCAGCTACACCTAACAGATCACTGGCATTCACCGCTTCACCAGAGGTTTGCCAGCGTTGAATTTTTTCAATCTCTTGTTTAAGACCATTGCTTGGTGACACCAGACCAACTATCGCTAAAATATCAGCAATTTTTTTCAAGGTATCGAGTAGCTCAGGGGATTCGGTTAATAATTCCGCACCACTTTGCGCGGCGCGTTCAAGAATATTCTTGGTGCTGTGTAGCTCATCCGTTAAGACTGCTGCCATGGAGTTAATGGTGTTTACACTTGGGCCTTTTAAAAACTCCATTTCACGCGCAAGTTCTGCATCGCTATAACTTAGTGGGCGCAAGCCATAGGCCGCCGCTACAGCTTTAGTTTTTTCAGTTATCGATTTGGAGAGCGTTAAGAGGTATAACAATTCTTTGATTAAAGCGGCATCTGGCTCGCGGCTCAGAACAGCAGTGCCTTCAAACTGTAAACGCTTAATTTCACGATCTATACTGCTGAATAACATCTTACGACTTTTGGTGATGCGCAAACTTTCTTCACTCACTGCACTCAAACTTGCATTAGCAAGCCACCAAAAATTACTGAGTGAACTAGCGCCGCATGCAGACTCTAAGCGCTCTAAGGCTCGGCACATAATGCCAAAAGAGGGTTTTACCTGTGTGCCTTGCAATACTTTTAACAAGCCCGTTTGATACATATGACGCAAACGACGCACAAGCGTTGAAATATCTTCTTGTAGCGGCGTGCTTTGTAAAACACGCGTTACCTTTAAAGGCTCAAATGCAAAATAATAACTTTCCGGCAGCGGGGCAGCACGGCGAGCTTGACGCAATTCATTAATATGCGGAATTAACAATAAAGCCATACTGCGCGATGTTTGCAAACAGAACTCTAGATAGCGCGGCAACATAAAAAATGCGGTGGTTAATAACTCCAAACGCTTATCAGTCGTTGGATCTTCTCCAAGAGTGATGTCGTTGATGTGCGCAAGCAATTCATCAGCCAGTAAATCTACACCCTTTAATTGAATCAAACTCAAGGTGCCACGAATTTGCTTAATGCCTTCAATGCAACTTTGCAATAATTCGCCATTGGTTCTATCGGTTGAAAACTGCTCTAAACGCAGTGCTGACTGCTCAATAGTGGCAAGCAGTTCATCGTGCACCATTTTTAACGAGGCAATATTAAAAGCTTCATTTGCACTCATGTATAAAATCCTAGAGTTAATGTTATTTTTTGACTCTATCTCACTTGGGGAGATTTTGCCTAATATTTAGCGCTTGCGATAAGAGAATGCTAATGGTTTCTCAAAAAACCGTCTAGCGAATAGCGATTAAGGTTTGCTCACGGGTTGTCAGACATCGGCGACAACATCTTTAAGCCAAATACAGTTGCCCGCACTACTTTTATTAATGCTAGCAAGTTTTTCATTATGCAGCCCCAACTCTTCATCGGAAACCCTTACCACCGGCAAAGGCTTGCGCGATGCAGCCAAACGCTTAATCTCATTGCCAGATCCGCCTGAATCCTTATTGCTCGACTGATTTCCACCTAAGGAGAGCGCAGTTTGCCCACCCGTCATCAACAAATAAACATCAGCCAAAATTTCGGCGTCGAGCAATGCGCCATGGAGATCTCGTTGTGAGTTATCTACACCGTAGCGTTTACAAAGGGCATCCAAATTATTCTTTTGCCCAGGATGTTTAGCCCGCGCCAGTAAGAGACTATCTATAACCGTGCGATTGGTTTCAATGGCGGTAAGGCGTGGCGTCAAACGACCAAACTCGGCATTGATAAAACCAATATCAAACGCAGCATTGTGGATAATAAGATCCGCATCGCCCACAAACGCCATAAACTCATCGGCGATTTGCGCAAACTTCGGCTTATCTGCCAGCATCTCATTGCTAATACCGTGCACTTGAAACGCGCCGGCATCCACTTCACGCTCGGGGTTGATGTACTGATGATAATGGCGACCCGTTAAGCGGCGATTAAAAAGCTCAACGCAGCCGATTTCGATAATCCGGTGCCCTTGCGAGGTTTCAAGACCGGTGGTTTCGGTATCGAGTACTATCTGACGCATTCAGTTATTCCTAAGCTAATTCTATTTTTTTCAAACACTTATTTCATCTTTATTAAGCTATTTCTTAGCATTGCATTGTACCTGCGGCTCTTTATCGCGGGTCGCACGCCCTAAAATTTTTGTCACGCCCCAACCGCGCAACCCAGCATAACCTTGCCATTGCGGCTTTAGAGGCGTGAAGGATAGACTGTCTTTGCGGGCGACAATCATATAGAAGCCGCCCCAAGGTAAGGCGAGTCTTTTACCCCAGCGCTCCATCCATTGCAAATATTTGATGCTATTAGGTTGGTAGCACGGTGGGGAATAAAAACCTTGTTTGATGGCTATTGGCTCAAAATCTAATAGCGCCAACCAATCCAAAACTCGGCCCAAACGCAACGACTGATGCCGCCATTGCGGAGCACGGCTAACAAATCGAGCTAACCAGCGCCACACACCAAAAATGCTCCAAGGGTTAAAACCCACCACCACTAAATGCCCCTGTGAAATCAACACGCTAGCAGCTTCACGCAATACATGGTGAGGGCTTTGGCTGTAATCCAGCACATGATGCAATAGCACCAGATCTATTGAATTAGCAGGCAGGGGCAAATGATTGTAGTCCGCTTGCCCCGCAACAAAGGGCTGATCGGCCGTTTGGGGATGGAGCGCAAAGCGGTGCGAAATGCGGCTTGCCTGGGTTAGATCCAAATGTTTGGCGACACTCAATTGCAACAAATGATAGCCAAACACATTGTGGATCTGCTCATCGATGAGTGCCTGCTCTCGTTCGACCAGCAATTGGCCCAGCGGTGAACCAAACCATTCGCCAATGGGCACTAGCGAATCGCGCAGCGGTAAAACCCCGAAGCGTTTACGCCACTGCAGCCGAATACTGGTTAAAAATCTATGAGACATAGGTTTGCTCGCATATTGTTAGAACCATGAGCTTGATATGGCACTGAAACGACTCTGGTATCATGGGCCACCACTCTCTTGATATTGGGTCATTATGCTGCAAATTCACACCCTTCCGGCTTTTGAAGATAACTATTTTTGGTTGATTCAACCGGATGCCCAATCGCCCTGCAGCTACATAATAGACCCAGGCTCAGCTCCCGTCGTTCACGACTACCTCAAACAACACCACTTGCAACTTAAGGGAGTATTGCTAACCCACCACCACCACGACCACATAGATGGCGCAGCTGAACTGAGCGACAAGTATCAAATCCCCATTTATGGCCCAAGATCAGCACGTATGCCGCAAGTGACCCATCATTTGGGCGAAGGCGATAAGCTCCCTTTGGGAAATCTCACAGCTAAAATACTAGAAACTCCTGGGCACACCCTCGATCACATAGCCTACTTAATAGAAACGACTGAACAACCACCACATCTCTTTAGTGGCGATACCCTATTTGGTGCAGGTTGCGGGCGACTCTTCGACGGCACAGCCCCCCTGCTCTACGCGGCACTGCAAAGAATTGCAGCGCTGCCAGAAGATACCTTTATCTACGGCGGCCACGAATACACCCTTGCCAATATTCGATTCGCTTTAAGCATTGAGCCGGACAACAACGAACTTCAGGCGAGACAAGTGCTTGAGACTGAAAAGCGTAAGCAGGGTATAGCCACCCTGCCTACCCAATTAGGCAGAGAAAAACGAACCAACCCCTTCTTGCGCTGTCACTTAAAGTCTATTCGTAGCTCAGTTGCGCAAATCTCAGGCAAGACCTTTGCAAATGACGCGGAGGTTTTTGCGAGTTTGCGACTCATTAAAGATCACTTCTGAGAACTGAAACCGGTACTTGGGTTGACCCATTCTGGCGCAATCCCTAGACTTGTCGCCCTTACTTTGTCAGAACCTTTTAGAAGAAAGGGAAAAGCGAAGGCAATCACACAATAAAAGTGACCCTATTAAGTGACCATATGACATTGATTAATCGCCCCTTGCTATTCTCACTATCATTCATCGCACTGCTTTCCGGTTGCGGTAACCTAAGCCTTAAAAAGACCGATCAAATCGCTGCATCAGCAAACCACACAGCAGTAACGCTGGTTGAACCAGTACCCCAAGCACAGGCTGAAGAACACAAATACGACAGCATTTGGGATCGCATACGCGCGGGGTTTGTATTACCGCAAACATCCAATAGCACTGTTGATGCAGAAATACGTTTCTACACCAGTAAGAAAAAATATTTTTATGGCGTGATGCAGCAAGCCGAACCCTACTTGTATTTTGTTGCCAGTGAAATGCAAGCCAACAACATGCCCATGGAGCTCGCCCTCCTGCCCTTCATCGAAAGCTCCTACAATCCAACTGCAAGCTCACCTGGCAACCAGAATGTAGGCATGTGGCAATTCGGTTCAGCAACCGGGCGCAATTTTGGTTTAAAGCAGAATAACTGGTATGACGGCCGCAGAGATGTAGTCGCCTCTACCGAAGCCGCCATTCGCTTACTCAAAAAACTTTATGCGCGTTTTGATAACGACTGGCTACTTGCTGTTGCTGCTTACAATGCGGGCGACGGCGCTGTTCAAAAAGCCATTGATCAAAATCGCCGTGCAGGTAAACCAACAGATTTTTGGTCGCTCCCTCTAAACAAAACCACCCGAGGGTATATCCCACAACTCTTGGCGCTGTCAAAAATTATTGCTGATCCAAATATTTATGATTTCAATCTCTACCCGATTCCTGACGTACCTTATTTTGTAAAAGTCAATGTCGATTCACAAATCAACATTGCCGATGCAGCCCAACAAAGCGCACTTGATGCTGGCCTCTTAAAAAAATTAAATGCAGGCTTTAAAAGCGGGCTAACCGACCCCACCGAACCACGCCACGTACTAGTACCGGTAGAGGCAGCCGCAACCTTCAGATTGCAATTAGACTCGCTGCCCAAAATTGCCAGCGTTAAATGGCAAGAGCACCACATTAAAAAAGGCGATAGCCTTGATGGAATTGCGCGAAAGTACGGCATAAGCGCCGCTAAGATACAGGCTATTAATTCACTCAAAAGCGCTAAGCTGACACCGGGGCAACGCCTACAAATTCCACTTTCACCAAGCACAGATAACTCACCAGAAACAGCCGTTGCACAACAAGTTAGCCCGCAAGAAAAAACACAGAATACTTACTACACCGTAAAGTCAGGTGAAAATTTGTGGGCAATCGCCAAAGCAAAAAACATCTCCGTAGAAACACTTGCTCATTTAAATAACATAAGCACCAAAAGCGCACTCAAGATTGGACAAAAATTGATTGTGCAAAACCAAGTTAGCGACAATTCAGCAAAAACTAATTCTGCGAAGACAAACGAAAGCAAAGAATCTCAAACCTTAAAATACACCATAAAATCTGGCGATACACTTGGAAAAGTCGCCGCCAAATACGATGTAAGCGTTAAACAACTTATGCAGTGGAATAACATTAAAGAAGAGACGAGCATTCGCCCCAAGCAGGAGTTGATTGTGTTGGTTGATGCTAAGAATTGAGGGGTTTTTCGAAAAATACCAACCATAACAATTTGAATGAATAGCTTAATTAACCATAAACTGGCACCTTAGCCACCTCAATTTTCCCCACCGTTTAAAAATCGGCTTTATTGGCAGCTGGTTTATTGCTCAATATTAACTCTTATTACCAGGCTCATTACATGTCGGATAAGTTATACGTTAAAGCGCCAGCTGGCCTATTAGGATTTCTCAATTCTCAGCTAGAGGGTTGGGCACGCAACAAAATTAAGCAGCGTTTACAGACAGGGTGCATCAGCGTCAACGGTATTACCGTGACGCAACATAACCACGCACTTAATATCGGCGACCTAGTAGAAGTAGGTGCCTCCGGCAAACCCGCCAATGCCACACTCTCGCAGCTGGAAATTCTCTATTCAGACCGCGATTTAATCGCGATTAATAAACCCGCCGGCCTTTTATCTGTTGGCACTACCAAAGAAACTCAGCAACATGCTTTGGCCATTCTGCGCAAGCAATTATCGCGTAAGTCACATGAGGTGAAATTATGGCCAGTGCATCGTATTGATCGTGACACGTCTGGTGTTTTACTGTTTGCAACATCACGTGAAATGCGTGAAGCAGTAATGGCAAAATGGGATAAAGCCGAGAAAACCTATTTGGCGATTGTTGAAGGCAACCCAAACCCCAGCGAGGGGAGCATTAACCAACCGCTACGGCTGGATGAAACTGAATACCGCGTACATGTTGGCGATCACCCCGATGCAAAGCCCGCCCTCACCCACTATAAAACACTCAAAGCAAGCAGCACCCGCAGCCTATTAGAAGTGCAAATTGACACGGGCCGCCAACACCAAATTCGCGCGCATTTAGCGTGGCTTAATTACCCAGTTGTGGGTGACGCGCGCTATGGCACTGCAGGTGGGAAAATGGGATTACATGCGTTGCGCTTAAAAGTAACTAAACCAATCACTAACAAAGAATTAATTTTTGAAACTCCTGCGCCCATCGCTTTTATGCGGCTTCTGAACTCGCGTGGATGAGGCTAAACAGAGTGGTTTTTTGAATAAGTCGATAGTAAACTTTACCCACTCCTAGCTCATACTGAACCACTCTCTCCTTAAGTAATCCCCATCGCCGCTGCTAAGCAAGGTGCTATTGTTAAAAGGTAATTAAAATCGATGAACTACAACGCCATTACTGACTCCTCCCCCGAAGCCCGTGATGATTTTATTGATGGGCTAACACAAGCCACACTCGCCGAGATCAAAGCAGCTGCAGGTGACGCCCTAAAATTGCAGGCAGCAGTACAACACTATTTAACCAAAGCAACAGCGGCAAATTTTGAATTGGAAGAAATTGAAAATATTTTTGGTGTTAACGAACCCTGCATTATGGATTTAGCAGAGCTCTCTGAAGAAGATGAAGAAATCTTGATTGATACCTTTGAAAACTTAACCAACAATTAAATATTTTTTGTTATTGCATTTCATGTATTGTGATTAGCTGAGCCATTCAAATAAATAAGAATGGTTGATAAAGACAATAGTTAAAAAACAATGGAACTCCAAATGGAAAATAACGAAGTAACCACTCATGAACCTATGCTCACGACCATTGAAGCCCGAGTACTCGGCGCGCTCATGGAAAAACAATTAACTACACCCGATGCCTACCCCATTACACTTAATAGCTTAGTATTAGCCTGTAATCAAAAAACCAGCCGCGAACCTGTAAGCAATTATGAATCAGGTGAATTGCAGCGTTGCGCAAGCCAGCTACAAGATAAAAATTGGATTACAGTAGATTACAGTGCGCGCGCTGCTCGCTATGATCAGCGTTTAACGCGTGTACTCGGCTTGGATAAAGCCGCACAAGCACTTTTGAACGTTATGTTGCTGCGCGGCCCGCAAACCTTGGCAGAGTTATTAACACGCACGCAACGCATGTTTGAATTTGAAAATATCAAAGCCGTTGAAGAAAAACTTGAATACCTCTGCGCTAAAACCACGCCGTATTTTGTCCGTATCCCACGCGCTCCCAATCAACGAGAAGACCGCTATATGCACCTGCTGTGCGGCCAACCTGATTTAGCCTCTATAGCGGCCATGAGCAACTCCACTAAAAGCCACTCTTCTGGCGATGATGATCGCACTAGCCACCTAGAACAAAAAGTTGAGCAACTAGAGCAACAAATTAAACGCCTGCAACAGCAAGTGAACGTATTAATGGATTTGAACGGCGTTAGCGATGCCGATATAGATCAATAAAAAAGGGCTGCAACTGCAGCCCTTTCAGCAAGCCTTAAAAAAATAATTTAAAACAACTCAACATTACTTTCAATCGCCGCAATTTCAACAGCCTCATCTGTTTTTAACAATTTTGCGGCTTGATCTAATTGCAATAACAAACTTCTGAAATGAACCTCAACTGCATCTGTTGTTTCATGCAAACATTCTAAAGACTCTAAGGCTTTTTCAGACAGCGCTAACATGGCAGTCTCCTGTGCCAAGTTTAGATCCAACCCCATAGCAATTTCGCGCAACGCCATGGACAAGTCTGTCATAATAGTTTTTACCGAATTACGATTATCGCGCGAAGCCATTTCAAGCAACATCATAACCATACGAGTATTATCTTGCTGCTCTTTCAATAAGCCATTGACTTTAATGGTTTTGGCACGGGCCTCGGCAATCGAGACGATGTGGGCGATCACATCGCGTAAACGACCACATTTGTCGGGGTCTTCCACCGGAGCATCCGTAATTAAAACCTGTGCATTTTCAAAATTGAAAATTAAAAAGCGGCCATGCGAAACAATACGATGCTCAGATGTGCGTGTCCAATCCAATAAATCGCTATAAGTATTCGGTATACTTTCAGGATAAATATGTACGCTGTCCTCAAAAGAAAACTGGAGAAAGCCCTGCACCGATAAGTCTTTTAAACAGCACAAGGTCTGCTGCGCCAAACGATCCATATCAGAAATGCTTTGCACTGATTGTGCGTAAAAAGCCACTACGCCCATCTCTGACGCCGAAGACATGGCGGTAAAGGCAATGCTGGAATAATTTTTTAGCTCTTCCTGAAGTGCAATTAACGAGTTTTTGTCATCAAGAGATTTATCTAAGGTGGCGTTGATAATTGTCGTATCAAAGGGGCCTAACACATAAGCATCTAACTCAAGCTTGTCG
Organism: Gammaproteobacteria bacterium; assembly: GCA_005801205.1. Taxonomy (GTDB): domain Bacteria; phylum Pseudomonadota; class Gammaproteobacteria; order Pseudomonadales; family Cellvibrionaceae; genus Cellvibrio. The sequence continues at coordinate 7,552 of SYDJ01000184.1, read as the reverse complement.
AGCTGCTCACGTGCAGGCGCAGGTGTTCCCGATTTAATAAGCGCCACGCGGGGTACACTGACGGGGATAGCACCAACATAATTCGCCGCAAATTCCTGCGAACTGGATACTAGAATGATCTGATCAGAGCGCTCACAAAAAGTACGGAACTCAGCAACATCTTTAAGCTTAACTTCGAACTCAGCAACATCGGATTTGGGGATGCCATTTTCATCTACAATAGAACCAGCACTCGGTACCCAAAAAATTTGCCCAGTGTCTGAAAAAAACCACAACTTATCCATAACCCCTCCAAAGAATTGACACGAGCCGCCATCTGAGCGGCCCAACGACAAGTTTGAGTATAGATAGCAACGCTTATTTTGCACGTCACAAAGGCACCGCAAAGCCAATCAGCTGTCAGCTATTTAAAACGAATCTATCCGTCACCCCAAAAACCTTTTTCTTATAGGTATTAGTTATAAAAATAGCCCTCTAATTGCGCTTTATGTTAGTAATCTCCAAGGTCGCCCGAGCAATTCTTAACGATTTCACAATCAATCAGAGCCTTGGTTAAGCTAAGTAACGGCTTTATGGTTTATTATGGCTACCCTCCCTATCTTACTTTTAGGAATAAATTTCAGCTATGCGTAGTCTATTAAAAGCCGGTTTAGTTTCTCTTGTTCTCAGTATTTTCGCTTGCAGCAGCCAACTTGATATTCCCTATAAAGGCGTTGAACTCAACAGCCTTGAGCAAGCAGCCAATTACTTTCAAGCGCGTAATGTTGCAAAAAAAATAGCCGCCATGAAGATTCGCATTGAAGAAAAACCTTTCTTGTTAGGTGCCTATGATGTACGCGATGGTATTGCAGCCAGAATCTCCGAAGACTCTTACGGTGAACTTATAGATAGCCTGCAAAAAAATGCCTCGCCAGTGGCAACTGCACCAGTATTAACTGATACACCAGACGCGCCCGAAGGCCTACGCACCACCCAAGAACGCGTGAGTTATTTAACAGCCCGTGCCATTGCCAAAAGCTTTGGCAAAAATGGTATTCCGGTAATGCCCGCGAGTATGGCGATTGGCTTAGCCGACGCACAATCCGCTAATACACCGCCCAAAATCTTAGCCAAAGAAGAGAAGGCTTTACTCGAAGCTATTAAAGAAAAAATTAAAGTCACAGATAACGATTGGGCAGAGAACCGTAAACAATTTTATATAGCAGAAGAAAAAGCTTTTTTTGCAAACAACATTGTTAAACCAGATGTCGTCGCATTGAACTCTGGCTTGCAATATAAATTCGTTAAAAAAGGCACAGGTAAAACACCGAAAACAAAAGATACTGTCACCGTTCATTATCGCGGCACTTTACTCGATGGCACCGAGTTTGATAGTAGTTACAAACGCGGAAAAATGGATAGTTTTAAGTTGAAAGATATGATTACAGGGTTTGGCGAAGCTATGCTGCAAGTACCTGATGGATCAAAAGTCATTATTTATATTCCCACTCACTTAGCATATGCAGAAAAAGGCGCGGATGGTGTTCCACCCTATGCTGCACTGATTTTTGAAGTTGAATTGAACGGTATTAAAAGTGGATTTTTTTAATTTCCATTATCGCTCATACTTACCTTAAGACAATTTATTTCAGGCGATTGATTCATCAAGCGAAAGCCTGTACACATGTAGGCCCTTACCTAACAATTACGGAGATACGTTATCATGAAATTTTTAGCCATATGCGGCAGTTTGCGTAAAAATTCGACTAATTTAGGTATGTTGCGATTTGCACAAGCTAATGCACCCGAAGGTGTAAGTATTGAAATCGCTGACCTTACTGAAATTCCATTTTACAACGCAGATATCACCGAAAAGCCCGCCTCAGTTGTTAAGCTGTTAGCTCAACTGAGCGAAGCTGACGCATTAATTTTGGGTTGCACTGAATACAATTATTCAATAGCGCCTGCGCTCAAAAACGCTTTGGATTGGGCATCACGGGAGCCAGAAAACAATTTGCTAAGTGGCAAACCCGCAGCCTTAATGGGCTCCGGCGGTGGGATGGGAACATCGCGCTCGCAGTACCATATGCGGCAAGTCTGTGTGTTTTTAAATATGCACCCACTCAATAAACCTGAAGTTTTTGCCAATGCGTTTGCCAATACCTTTGATGACCAAGGCGGTCTCATCGATAGCAAAATCCAAGCGAATATCCTTTCACAACTTGATGCACTGCAAAATTGGACTGCGCAACTGCAAAAATAACCACCAGCGGCTAGCGATTTGGACAATTCAGGTACAAATTTCTAGCTGCCTTCCCCGATAACCTCTATTAGCACTAAATTTTCAAGAATCTTGGTCTAAGCTTACACAGTCAATAATACCGCCCAAAGTATAAATACCAAGAGAGAGAAACCGGCTAAATGACTAGCGAAAGCAATCATTATTGCAAAAACCTCATGGAAGTGAATAAGTCACGCGCCGTAGTGACTAGCCAACCCATCTATAACGAGCAAGGTATGCTTTTGCTCGCTACAGGCTCAGAGCTAAGCGAAAAACGCGCTAACATCCTATTACAGCATAAGCTACTAAAGCCGCTCGAAGAATGCGTTGGCATTGCCAGCAGTTTTAACGCAAAACAACTTTACGAATTTATTAATAAATTCTCTGCCAATATTAGTGGCCTAGTTGCCGTTACAGATTGCGAAAATTACCAAAAAACACTGCGCCAAGTGTGTTTGTATTATGAGAAATTTCCCCTACTACAGCAAAACTTAACCGTACTTTCTCATCGCGCGCCACGTATTTATTTTCAGGGTTTATTCAGTGCTGCCGCAGGCCTTGCGATTGCAATTCAATTAAAGCTTAGCCAAAAAGAACTACAAAGTGTTTTTATTGCAGGCCTATTTCACGACATTGGTTTTCTATATTTAGCACCAGAACTTAGCCAAAAAACTCACGATTTTAGTAATGAAGAGTGGAAAGCATTGCAGGCACATCCAATCATTGCGCAGCGCTTTTTAAATCTTATACCCAACCTACCCAAAGATATTGGCAGCGCTATTGGCAATCACCATGAAAGAATAGATGGCACAGGTTACCCCTATCATGTATTTGGCGATAAGTTGCCCATGGTCAGCCAAATTATTGCGGCTACTGACAATATTATTTTCAATCATGCCCGCTATAAAGATTACGGTGTTCACGCCCACTCCATGCTGCTCACCGCATTAAAACTTAGCGACAATATTTACTTTGAAAGCGTCTATGACGCCGCTATGGTGTTATTCAAGCATGCACCTTCTCCAAATACCACATTGATCGAGGCACCTTCTGCAGATGAGTTATTAGCTCGCCAAAAAATGTTGCGGCGGCAATTTGAAAATGCAAAATTTTTATCACAAAAACTAATGGCACTACCGTCAGGCCCCATGACACGTTCTGTTTCAGCGGTTATGGGGCGACTTGGAATATCGGTTGTGCGCAGTGGAATTTTGCAACAAGAGCAAGAGGAATGGCTCAGCAAAACGATGCAAGCACAAGCAGCTGAAGATAGTTTATCGTTGGTTGAGATGAGCGTTATGCAGGATCAAATTTATGATCAACTCTTGCATCTAAAAAATATTATGGAGCGAGTTGTAGAGGCAATCCCCGCCCAAGATGTGCCCTTAAAAGCACTGGCAGAAAAAGCGCTCAATCAAATTGACTTGCAATATGCGCTGGCGACTTAAGCAATAATGAACAACACAAACCTATGCCCGCTTTGTGCGCAACCCAATGAGTGCAGCCTTGCAAGCGGAAAGAATGCTAGCGACTGCTGGTGCATGCAGGCTAAAATAGCGCCTGAGATACTTGCGCAACTAGACCCCGCCCAAGTCAACAAATCCTGTATTTGCCCAATATGTGCAAGTTCACCACAGACCACAACAAGAAAGACCTAACCAATTCTTTTTTAACTGAATCACGATTATGCTTAACTGGACTACAACTGAAACACTGAACACCACAGTTCATTCAACATCTGAACTTGATATCGATGAAAGCAATATATGCAGAGCCATTGAAGCATGTGCAGATAAAGCCATCGGTCTGTTAAAAACCAACATTCAAGATGACTCACTTTATGTGTTATTTGAATGGAATGAAGAATTAGCTCAACTTAAGATTGTGGTGACAGATGCAACCAAACAAAATGATGCACAGGAATCAGTTTGTTGCACATTTCCAAGCTGGGGTTTAGAACCCATAAAACAGGAACAAAGAGCCGCATACACTGAATCCATAAAATTTTGGCTACATGACTATTTAACAACCTGCACTGCATTTTTTAGTTATTCACTTGTGGCTATTTTTCACAGCAGTACGCGCGACAACACCGAATTGCTATAACACCTCAAACTGAACACTTGGCACCGAAACACTTAGTGCTGAAAAAGTTATAGCATCCTTTATATATGCGATGAGCAAAAATATCATGAACCAATTCAGCACCAGCCTAATTTTAATTGGGATGCCCGGCGCAGGAAAAAGCTCTATTGGTATTGTTTTAGCAAAAGCGCTCGCAAAAGATTTTGTGGATACGGATCTATTAATTCAATTGGAACACAACAAAACACTACAAGATATAGTGGATAACCAAGGCTATTTGAAGTTGCGTGAATTTGAAGAGCAAGTGCTATTAAACGCCCACTACCCTAACCACATAATCGCTACGGGCGGCAGTGCAGTCTATAGCAAAAAATCCATGCAGCATTTAAGACACTTTGGTCAAATCGTATTTTTAGATGTACCGCTTGTAGAATTGACCGAGCGAATTAAGGACATGGATACACGAGGACTAGCTCGCCAACCCGGTCAAAGTTTTGCAGATCTATACCATGAACGCCGCGCGCTCTATCAGGCACACGCAAACATCACCATTGATTGCAGCAGAAAAAAGCCAGAGCAAATCATCAATGAAATCATTGGCGAAGAAGCCGAGGCTTATACTGAGGAAGATGCATAAGACATCCCAAAGAAGAAAAACTGTGCGAGATACAAATCTCGCACACACTATTTCACCGCAGCGTCTCGTGTTGCTTTTTCTGAATCAGGCTTTAAACCTGTACCGCGTAAACGAACCAAGGTTTTTAACGTATCAAACCAAAATGGTGCACCAAATAGTGATGCCGATGCTGTTAATAACCAACCAAGCCACAAGCTAGGGCTAAGCAAAGCACTCCACTCAAACGACTGATTCCACCCCACAGGTAACATCTGCAATTGTTGGTACGCTTTAGCTGCCAGTGCGGGGTCAACCTTATCAAAATTAACTTGAGCGACTAAGCTAGGGTGCAACCACAGCGTTTTAAACAAGTGCACACTATCAATATTAAAAATAATGGCAATCACCAACGCAATAATAAAACACCATAATTGCGACCATTTTTTATAAATACCCGACACTCGCCCCATGCTTGCGTCAAACCAATTCGCTACTTCGTGCTGAAATGCATCTAGATTGCCGGCCGCCTTGCGCTCTAAGCTAAGCAATAAATTGCGCAACTGCTCATCTTTAACCGCATTGATATCGGTTCTTAAATTTTCAAATTTACCTGGAGCCTGCTGAATCGCATGCATTAATGCCAACGCAAAATTTTTTGAGGGGATATAGGCGGGAATGCACTTGTCTTTATCAAAGCGAGTTGTTTTACCATCGCCAGAAGGATGAACCAAAGCATCATTATAAATTTTCTGCAGCAAATCTTTACTACTGTCTTGATCACCAGTTGCATTCAATAAACGAGAAACACCTACAAACAACGTTTTTGAACGTAGATTTAACCAAGATGCAATCGCCTCATAAACCGAACTAGCGATTAAGGCTACCGAGGCATAACAAAACACTAAACCAATGGCTACTTCAAGCACAGTATTGTTAAACATAATATTACCTTATTCGTTATGTACCCACCCATCCCTACATTTTAACCCTCAGTTTTAACAACCACGAGTAATTTGACGTTACTTAATTCAGCACGCCACTGTGAAAGCGAAACTCCGTATCCGCACTTTCAATCAAATTTTTTTCTACTGCTAAAAACACATTCACACGCTCAGAAATATCCTCATCACCCGCCACTTTTTTAGCAAGATGCAAATAGTCTTCGTAATGACGGGACTCAGATTTCAACAGAGATAAATAAAAGGTTTGCAGTTCTTCATCTAAATGCGGTGCCAACTTGGCAAAACGTTCGCAAGAACGTGCTTCAATAATCGCACCTACAATTAATGTATCTACAAAGCGAGCAGGCTCATGCGTTCGAACCGGTTTACGCAATTCACCTGCATAGCGGCAAGGTGTAATCTGATCGTAAGCTATGCCGCGCTTTTGCATTAGCTGCATAACCTGTTCGTAATGACGCAACTCTTCACGTGCCAAACGTGACATCTTATGCATCATTTCAAAATCACCCACATAGCGATACATTAGGTTGATCGCTGTGGACGCCGCTTTCTTTTCACAATTTGCGTGATCCAATAACAACAATGCCTGATTCGCAGGCAGCTTCGCAGTTTCTATCCAAGCGTCGGGTGTTGCGCAATGTAAAAAATTTTGAATGCGTGTTAATGCAGCATTTGAAGATGTAGTCATAAGGTTAAAAACTATTCTGTAAAGTGAGGCACTATATAACGCTCGTAATATGCGCAGGATAATGCATAAAAGTCTCTATCTAAATTGTCGCGAATTTCCGTTAAAGGTGTATCGCGCCATTTGGGCAGCAAGCGCAAACCATAGACGTTCAAATCATTAATTTGGCTCGCACCTGAACGAAGTAAATCAAATACCCAACAATAAGGATTTTGTTCTTCTTTGAACTGAATCTGTTGATGCTTAACTTGCGCAAGTAAAACTTTTTCGTCGAAAATTTCGATTACATTTTGCACGACTTGCGACAAGTAACCTTCCAGCCGTTGCGCAATAATTAATCGCTGTTCGTGAGTGTAAGCATTCCAATCAATTACCTCATGCGCGAAGCGTTTGCATCCACGGCATACACTATCACCAATGCCTGTAGAGCAAATTCCAACGCAGGGTGTTCTGACCGGTTTATATAAAAGCATAATAATAATTGTGAATTAGTAAGGCGACAAACATACCATATAGCCCCAATAAAAGCCTGAGAAACACGCTAAAAATAGAGTGAATACATAACCATATAGGGCTATCGAGTTAACACTCCCACGCGCATCATGTATACTTCAAACCCGATTTACTGCTCTTGTAAGAGTTGTTAATTTGGTTCCTAGAAACCCCAAGGTTTAGGAACACATCCATGAAGGTCATGGATAGTCTCTTGCCGCAGAGATCCTGCATGCCAGAGTAAAAACCACCTAATGAGGATAAAATTGTGCTTGAAGCTTACCGTAAACACGTCGCTGAACGCGCCGCCGAAGGTGTTCCACCAAAACCACTGAACGCTGAACAAGTTGCTGGATTGGTCGAATTACTAAAGAACCCACCCACGGGTGAAAATGACGTTCTGTTAGACCTGATCACCAACCGCGTTCCGCCAGGCGTTGATGAAGCCGCCT
>SYDJ01000183.1 GCA_005801205.1 Gammaproteobacteria bacterium | reverse complement strand
GGATGACGATGAATAAAAATTCGAGTACGCAACAGTTAACATGAATAAAGCTTTTTAAAAAGGGAGAAATAAAGTGCGTTATCAATTAGAAGTTTATTTTCATTTTAGAGATTTATCTGCATGTCAGCGTTTACTGTAATGAGCAAAAAAAGCCGTTTTAAGTTTGGTGTTGCGGTTGTGATTATTATCCATATTGGTTTTTTTATAGGGTTCTGGCACGTTAAAGCAAAACGCCTCACCGCAGAGTTTGTGAACGTTGATATTTATGCCCCAACTGCTGCAACAGGTTTAGCGATGTATGAAGCGCTACCTAACGACGAATGCGTCAAGGTTGTGAATGAGCAAGCGCCAAGACCTGGAATGCCCATTTATGTAGAACCGCCAGAAAGTTCGAAAGAAACAGAAGCTGCAAAAGATGCAGCACAAGGCGCTACCAAAGAAACAGCAGGCGCCACAGCGGAAACTTCGACCGCAGATGCTAAAACTACCGCAGTCACCCCAGAAACTAAAACGCCGCCAGCAGAAGTGAAGCTTGAGCCATCATTATTTTACGCCTCAGCCCCGCGCTGCAAAGGCGTAGCTGCAACACCCGCAGGCGCAGAAAAATTAGGTGCAGAGGGTTTTGTTGGTTTGGAATTAAACATTAACCAAGCCGGTGTGGTTCAGCGCGGCGAAATTCACCGCAGCAGCGGCTTTGCAGATTTAGATGAAGCGGCATTAAAGCAAGTAAAAGAAAACTTTACCTTCAAACCCTGCCAGAAGGGCACTGTGATTGTGGGTTGTAAGCAATATATTAAATTTAGATGGAAAACGAATTAAATTTTTCAGGCGTCTGCATTTTTTATGGACATTTGGAGTTTGCTATCTCTCTAAATCTTCCGGTTTAAAATTTCGGCGCATATGAATTACGCCGTGAATGTAAATGAAGTCTGGCATGACTTCATACATTATGCGGTAGGAATAAATATTAATCTCACGGACGTTTTCTTCACCAATTTCGGAGATGCTTTTACCGAGTTGTGGAAATTCGCTTAGCGTCTTCACTCTCTCGCGAATATCTTGTGTGACACGGGTTGCGTAGCGTTTGGAGTCGCGAGCGATAAAATCGTGAATCCCTTTTAGGTCATCGCGCGCAGGTATCGACCAAAAAACTACCACTGCTCCATCTCTCGCTCTAAATCTTCTTGGCTAATGACTTGCCCCAATTGCACAGCCTCACGGCTTTTATGCAATTTATCGATCACATAGAGGCGATACATCATTTCATCAATATCAGTGTCTTCTGGTAAACGCTGAAGCGATTCAAGCGCTTCTTGCTTGAGTGTTTGCGTTGACATGATCAGCTCCTCTAGTAGGTGGTTATCAGGCAGTCAATACACGATCTATAGCATAGCTGAAGTTTATGGGGAGGCGTTACATCCTCTCCATTACTTCAATACCCAACAACTCCAAACCTTGCTCAATAGTACGCGCTACTAAATGGCACAAGCGCAAACGGCTATCGCGGGTTTCTGGTTCAATTCCTTCTTTTAAAATTGGGCAGGCTTCGTAGAAGGTCATATACAAGCTGGCGATTTCGTAGAGATAAGTACACAGCAAATGCGGTAAAGCTTCGCGGGCGACCTGGTCTAAGACTTCGCTAAATTGCAGCAACTTAATCGCTAAAGTTTTTTCTTGCTCGGTGCCAATTACAATATCACTTTGCAAAGATTCTGGCGTTACGCCTGCTTTGCGGAAAATACTTTGTACGCGGGTAAAGGCGTATTGCATGTAAGGCGCCGTGTTGCCTTCAAAACTCAACATGCTTTCCCAGCTGAAAATATAATCGTTAGTGCGGGTTTTGCTTAAGTCAGAATATTTAACCGAACCTATGCCTACTTTGCGTGCAATTTCGGCAATGTCACTTTCACTTAAATCTGTACTTCGCTCGCGTACTAAATTACCGGCGCGCTCTACGGCTTCCGTTAATAATTCAGCGAGTTTAACCGTGCCGCCGGTGCGGGTTTTGAACGGCTTGCCATCGTTACCCATCATGGTGCCGAAGGCTAAATGCTCAAGGCTTAGGTTATCGCTTGCAAATTTTGCGTTGCGGGCGATGGTGAACACTTGTTGCATATGGAGCGATTGGCGCGCATCAATAAAATACATAATGCGATTTGCGTTCAATGTTTTTACACGGTAACGCAATGCCGCCAAGTCGGTAGTGGCATACAAAAATCCACCGCCTTGTTTTTGAATAATCACTGGCGATGGGTTGCCATCTTTATCTGCAAGCTCTTGCAAGAACACAACTTGTGCACCTTCGCTTTCGGTTGCTAAGCCTTGGTCTTGTAATTCTTGAACGAGCGGAGCCAAGTAATCGTTATATGAACTTTCGCCGCGCACATGTTCATCGTTCAGCGTAACGTTTAGCTGTTCATAAATTTCGGTGCTGTGTTTGAGCGAAATATCTTTGAACTGTTGCCAAAGTTTTAACATCTCGGCATCGCCAGATTGCAAACGCACAACGTAAGAGCGCGCTTTATCGGCAAAGGCTGCATCATCGTCAAAATGTTTTTTGGCTTGCTGATAGAAAACTTCTAAATCTTTCAGTGCCATTTCATTGTTAGCGCTTGATTGTTCTTCCTGCTTTTTATTAAGTTCCTCTTCGAGTTGGGCAATCAACATCCCAAATTGTGTACCCCAATCGCCCACATGGTTTTGGCGAATGACGTTGTGGCCTTGGAATTCTAATAAGCGCGCCAGCGCATCGCCAATAATGGTGGAGCGCAAATGACCCACGTGCATTTCTTTGGCGAGGTTGGGGCCTGAGTAGTCGATAACGACATTTTGTGGTGCGCTGCTGCTTGCGATATTTAAACGAGCGTCAGTCTGAGCGCTGGCGATTTGTTGGCCAAGCCACGTGGGGTTTAAATCGATATTGATAAAACCGGGGCCGGCGATTTCAAGCTTATCGGCAATGCCTTCCAATTCTGGTTGCAGTGCGGCCACAATCTTGGTGGCCAATTCACGTGGGTTAGTACCCATCGCCTTAGCGGCACCCATGGCGCAGTTGGCTTGGTAATCGCCAAAACCGGCTTTTTTACCGGGCGCAATCAATGCAGGGAGGTCGGCGGGAATCCCGCAGGCGTGCATGGCGGTCAGGACTTTATCGTTAAGTAGTTCGCGGATATTCATAGCAATAATCTAAGGTTTCTGGCTAATAAGTGAGGGGGCGAATTGTACCCTATACTCATAGCTAGCCATAAGCATCACGATCAAGAACAACCAATAAAGGAGATTTCGATGAGCGACCAAGATATCACCAGTTTTTCCATCACTAGCCCCAACCCTCAAATTCTGGTGACCCATGTCGACCGGATTTTACGCGTGCAATTCAATCGCCCTGAGCGCAAGAATGCACTTTCGCTCGCCATGTACTCAGCCTTGGCCGATGTGATACACATTGCCAATAACGACCGCAGTGTGCGTGTGCTGGTGTTGAGTGGCGTAAATGAGTGTTTTACCAGCGGCAATGATCTGCTGGATTTTATGAATGAGCCGGAAATTCACGATAGCCACCCTGTAGTGCGTTTTATGGTTGCGCTGCAAAACTGCGTGAAACCCGTTGTGGCAGTGGTACAGGGGCATGCGGTGGGGATTGGCACAACACTGTTGCTGCATTGCGATTTGGTTTATGCCGCACAAGATGCCCGCTTGCAATTACCTTTTGTGAACTTGGGCTTGTGCCCAGAATATGCCAGTAGCTATTTAGTGCCGCGTTTAGTCGGCCAACAAAAAGCGGCCGAACTCTTGTTGTTGGGCGAATCTTTTACGGGTGCGGATGCGGAAAAAATGGGCTTTGTGAATGCGGCGGTTCCCGCCAATGAATTAATCGCGTTTGCGGAGGCGAAAATTCAGCGCTTGGCCAATCAACCACCTGCTGCTGTGCGCCGTGCGAAATCACTGTTAAAGAAAACCCAGCATCAAGGTGTGGAAACGGCACTTGCGGCAGAGTTTATGGGCTTTGCAGAAGGGTTAAATTCAGATGAGTGCAAAGAGTCGGTGACGGCGTTTTTTGAGAAGCGGGCGCCGGACTTTTCTAGGTTTGAATAGAGAGGCTAGGGTTGAATGCACCCCCTCCCGGCCTCCCCCTTGAAAAGCGGGGAGGGGCTTTACTCCCTATTTTCAAGGTGCTGCTTTGGCTCCTCCCCTTCGTGGAGGGGGAGGTTGGGAGGGGGTAAAAAACTCCCATTGAAATAATTTTTAGGTAATAGTCATGAACTCTCCTTTTAATTTCCAAAACAAAAACGTTCTTGTTGTTGGCGGTACTAGCGGCATAAATCGCGGCATCGCAGAAAACTTTGCGAAAGCCGGTGCGCGTGTTGCTGTGGTGAGTCGTTCGCAAGAGAAAGTGGATGACACTATTGCATCACTTAAAACTTGTGGCGCTGCCGATGCAAAAGGTTTTGCGGCAGATGTGCGCGAGCCGGAGGCGATTAAAAATGGCATCGCCGATTTGCATAAAGCCTGGGGTAATTTTGATGTGGTCGTTTCCGGCGCGGCGGGGAATTTCCCTGCGCTGGCAACCGGAATGTCGGCCAATGGTTTTCGCTCGGTGATTGAAATCGATTTGCTCGGCACCTTTCATGTTATGCAGGCGGTTTACCCCTTTATTACCAAACCCGGTGCATCCATCATTAACATTTCTGCACCGCAAGCCTTTATCCCTATGGCTGGCCAATCCCATGTGTGCGCGGCAAAAGCCGGTGTGGATATGATTACCAAGACGCTGTGTTTGGAGTGGGGCGCGGAAGGTGTGCGCATTAATTCAATTATTCCGGGGCCAATCGATAATACCGAAGGCATGAAGCGTTTAGCGCCGACCGAAGGAATTCGCAAAGCCGTTATGAAATCTGTACCGCTGCAGCGTATGGGCTCAACGGATGATATTGCCAATGCCTGCTTATTTTTAGCCTCAGATTTTGCGAGCTATATAAGCGGAGCGATTATCCCCGTGGATGGCGGTTGGGCGCAGGGCGGCGCAGCCTTGGTGGGCGCTAGCTTGGCGGAGATGTTAAAAGCTAAGTAAAACGCTGAGAAAGGTTCGCCTAGGTATTCTTCAGCAGTATGTTAATTGTCACAAGATTGCTCAAAATCCCTCCCTTAAATTGACAGACCAATTGGTCGGTTGCTATCTTTTGCAGACCAACTAGTCGGTTTGTCGCTGATTTCATTTTCTTTCTGTCTTGATGCAAGCCTCAGGCATGCAGGGACATTCATTTTTTGTCGCGCCTAATGCGCGGCTGTTTTATCAGGAGTAAGGGTTCAATGCGCAAGCACACACACATTCCGTTCATAGCCGCTGGCCTAGTGGCTGCAGGTTTAATCTTGTCTGGTTGCAGCAAGCCTGTTGATAAGGTAGAAGATGTTCGTCCCGTGCGCGCTATTCAGCTGAACGCAGCGCAGCAGCAGGTGATTGCCGACTATTCCGGCAATGTGCAGGCGCGGGTTGAATCCCATTTGGGCTTTCGTGTGAGTGGTAAAATTCAAACGCGTAAAGTGGATGTAGGCACATTAGTAAAACCCGGCCAAGTGTTGATGCAGCTCGATCCGCAGGATTTACGCTTAGCGCAAACCCAAGCAGAGGCGAATTTTAAAGCGGCAAAAAGCAATTTTGAGTTAGCAGAGTTTGAATTAAAACGTTTCCAAGAATTGCGTAAAACCGGTGCCGTTAGCCAAAGCTCGATGGATGGAAAAAACACTGCCTTTGAATCTGCAAAAGCTAATTTTGAGCAAGCGCAAGCCGCTTACAAAAGCCAATCTAACCAAGCTGCCTATGCAACCTTGAGTTCAAATGTTGAAGGTGTGGTCACTGCAATCAATGCTGAAGTTGGCCAAGTAGTCGCAGCAGGAACACCTGTTGTGCAAGTCGCCAAAGCGGGCGAATTAGAAGTTGTTGTTGGTATTCCCGAAAATAATGTGGAAGTGGTTAAACGTGCATCTCAGGTAGAGGTGCGTTTATGGGCAAACTCCAAAGAAGTGATTGCCGGAAAAATTCGCGAAATTTCTCCCGTTGCCGATGCCGCAACACGCACATTTATTGCCAAAGTTTCGCTGCTCAATCTCACACCCAAACAAGCGGTATTGGTGAAGTTGGGTATGACCGCTTCGGTGCAATTTGCGATCACTACGCCTGGTAGTTTTATCAAGCTGCCACTCACGGCGCTCTATCAAGAAAAGGGCGTAACCTCCGTGTGGTTAGTTGAAAAAAATGCGGTGAAATTAGTGCCGGTGCAAGTGGGCGGTGTGAGCGGTAATGACGTGCTCTTAAGTAGCGGCGTCACGTCTGGGCAAACTGTGGTAACTGCTGGTGTGCATGTTTTGAACCCTGGGCAAAAGGTGTCTATTTTACCGCCAGAGCCAAGTGCACCTACGCCAGAACCTTATTTAACCTCGCAAACCTTATTGAGTGCGCCTCAACAAAATGCTCCGCAAACTGCAGCCGCTTCTTCTGTGCATGCTTCTTCTGCAAGAGGAGCTGAAAAATGAAAGGCTCGCAGCTTAATTTATCGCGCTGGGCGCTAGAACATATACCGCTCATTCGCTATTTAATGGCCGCGCTTTTAATTGGCGGCATTATGAGCTTTAACAATTTAGGGCAAGATGAAGACCCGCCGTTTACCTTTCGTGCGATGGTGGTAACGGCTAAATGGCCGGGTGCAAGTTCGCTGCAAATGGCGGATCAAGTTACCGACAAGTTAGAAAAAAAGCTGCAAGAAACACCTTATATAGATTCTATTCGCAGCTTCTCTAAACCCGGTGAAACTACCATTATTTTGCAGTTGGCGGAATCTACACCGCCAAAAGAAACCAGCGCGTCTTGGTATCAAGTGCGTAAAAAAATGGGCGATATAAAATACACCTTGCCGCAGGGTGTCATTGGCCCCTTTTTTAACGATGAGTTCGGCGATACTTACGGCTCGATTTTTTCACTCTCTGCCGATGGATTCACTTACGCCGAATTAAAAGATTATGCTGATTTGGTGCGTCAGCAACTTTTGCGTGTGCCGTTGGTTGCGAAGGTGGAATTGTTGGGTGTTCAAGATGAAAAAATCAATATTATTTTTTCACACAAAAAATTTGCACAACTCGGCATAACGCTTGAGCAGATTATCGAGCAAATTAATACCCAAAATTCTGTGCAATCGACCGGTGTGTTAAATACCGATACCGACAATGTGCAAGTGCGCGTAACCGGCGCATTTACCTCACCCAAAGATTTAGCAAATCTCACTCTGCGTGCACAGGGCACCAATTTCCGCTTGGGCGACTTTGCAGAGATTAAACGCGAATATGTCGATCCGCCGCACGACAAGATGCGTTTCAATGGTAAAGAAGTCATTGGCCTCGCCATTTCTATGCAGAAGGGCGGCAATATTATCGACTTGGGGAAAAACCTTGAAATTACCGCCGCCGATATCAAACGCAAATTGCCGGTAGGTGTGGAGTTAGATCGCGTTACAGATCAACCCAAAGCAGTCGCCAAATCCGTTAATGAGTTTTTGAAAACTCTGGCTGAAGCTTTAATTATTGTGTTGGCAGTGAGTTTTATTGCGCTGGGTTTTCACAAAGATGAAAAAGGCATGCGCATAGATTTTCGCCCCGGTTTGGTGGTGGGTTTAACCATTCCATTGGTGTTGGCGATTACCTTTTTGTTTATGCGCATCTTTAATATCGACCTGCACAAAATTTCGCTCGGGGCTTTGATTATTGCCTTGGGCTTGTTGGTAGACGATGCGATTATCGCGGTAGAAATGATGGTGCGCAAAATGGAGGAGGGCTACTCGCGTTTTGATGCTGCCACCTTTGCCTATACCTCTACTGCTATGCCTATGCTCACCGGAACCTTGATTACTGCTGCAGGTTTCTTGCCCATTGGATTGGCGAAATCCGCTGCCGGTGAATACACCTTTTCGATGTTCTCGGTAAATTGCCTTGCGTTGTTAATATCCTGGTTAGTGGCGGTGTTGTTTACGCCTTACATCGGCTACTTATTATTAAAAGTAAAACCGCATTCGGCTGACGATGCGCCCCATGAATTATTTGATTCGCCTTTTTATACTAAATTCAGAGCGCTGGTAAATTGGTGTGTAGAGTTTAGAAAAACCACCATTGCTATAACCCTTGGTGTATTTATGGCCGGTGTATTTGGTTTTAAATTTATCGAGCAGCAATTTTTCCCCGATTCCATTCGCCCAGAATTAATGGTCGAGATGTGGCTACAAGAAGGCTCGTCTTACGCGGCCACGGAAGCGCAGGTTAAAAAATTTGAAGCCTTTATTAATGCGCAAGAAGGCGTAGAGAGTGTGACGAGTTATGTCGGTACCGGCAGCCCGCGTTTTTATCTGCCTTTGGATCAAATCTTTCCGCAATCTAACGTAGCCCAAATTGTTGTTCTGCCTAAAGACGATGACGCACGCACAGAGTTGCGCAAAAAAATCATTCACGAATTTAAAGTGAATTTTCCTGAAGTTCGCGGCCGCGTGAAATTTTTACCCACTGGCCCGCCGGTACCCTACCCCGTGCAATTTCGTGTGAGTGGAACGGATGTAAATAAGGTGCGTGAAATTGCCGATCAAGTAAAAGACATTATGCGCGCTAACCCCAATGCCTTGGGTGTAAACGACAACTGGAACGAGTCGGTAAAAGTACTGCGTTTGAATTTAGATCAAGACAAATTGCGCGCGCTGGGCATGACATCTGAAACGGTTATGCATGCGGCCAATACTATTTTGAGCGGAACCACAGTTGGCCAGTATCGCGAAAAAAATCGCTTAGTGGATATTGTGGTGCGTCAGCCTTTGGATGAGCGCTCAACCATCGAAAAATTAAACGATACTTACCTACCAACGGGCAACGGAAAATCAATTCCTCTTTCGCAAATTGTGCGCGCGCAATTCGTGTGGGAGCCGGGCATTATTTGGCGTGAAAACCGCGAGTGGGCCATTACTGTTCAGTGCGATGTAGTGGACGGTATTCAAGGCCCAACCGTATCCAGCCAAATTGAACCTAAACTTGCAGAAATAAAAGCAGCGCTGCCAATTGGTTATGCCATTAATTTAGCCGGTGCCGCAGCAGACAGCAGCAAAGCAGAGGCGTCTATCTCAGCTAATGTGCCTTTGGTAGTTTTTATTATTTTTACGTTGTTGATGTTGCAGCTGCAAAGTTTCTCGCGTTCGCTGCTGGTATTTTTAACGGGGCCGCTTGGCGTCGCTGGTGTCGCTATGGCGCTGCTGATTTTGCATCGTCCTATGGGATTTGTTGCGCAGCTCGGTGTAATTGCTTTGTTCGGTATGATTATTCGCAACTCAGTTATTTTAATCGATCAAATTGAAACAGATATCGCAAGTGGCACAGCGCCGTGGGATGCCATTGTTGAAGCTGCCGTGCGCCGTTTCCGCCCCATTATTTTAACCGCTGCCGCTGCGGTGCTCGCCATGATTCCCCTGTCAGGTTCTGTGTTCTGGGGCCCAATGGCGGTGGCGATTATGGGCGGTTTAATTGTGGCGACAGGTTTAACTTTATTATTCTTGCCCGCGCTTTATGCGGCTTGGTTTAGAGTGAAAAAAGTTTAATGTTTTTGTAGGAGCGACTTTAGACGCGAATGGAGCACAATTTCCGCGGCTAAAGCCGCTCCTACAGCATTTATTGATTAGGTTATTTATGAACACAGCAAACCCCACTGAAATCGCTACTGAATCAACCCGCGAAAGAATTTTGCAGGCGGCGCATGAAGAAATGTATGAGCATGGTTTTCAAGGCTTGCGTATTGATGCGGTCTTGAAGAGAACGCAGCTGGCGAAGGGCGCGCTTTATCATTACTTTCCCACTAAGTTTGCGCTTGGTTATGCAGTGCTTGATGAGGTGATCGTGGATTACTTTCATACTGCTTGGGGTGAGTTTTTGGGCACAACTAACGACCCTTTACAAGCGCTGCAAGATTTTTTTAATCAAGAGTTTTCGGATATACAGACTGGTAAGTGTATTAACGGTTGCCCGCTCACCAATCTTGTTCAAGAGATGTCTACTCTGGATGAAGGTTTTCAGCAGCGTTTGAAAACGGTTATGTTTGATATTGTCGCCACAGTGTCTGCGGCGTTGCATCAGGGTCAAATCGACGGCATAGTTCGCAAAAATATAAATCCACAATCCATAGCCACATTTTTGTTGTGTAGTTATCAAGGTGTAATGGGGGCGTCAAAGTGTATGCAGTCAGTAGACTTGGCAAGAGATTTGTTTGATACTTTATGCGCCTATATAGAAGGCTTGAGGGCATAAAAATTTCAAAATAGAGAGGGCTATAGCAGGAGTAATGGCAAAAATTAAAACTGGCGATTTTATTGTTCCGCAAAAATTACAAACCATTAGCGCAACTCACGTGGATATTCCGGCTGCCCAGCACGTTACACATATACAGTTTAGGCGCTTTGCGTCATGCCCCATTTGCAGTTTGCACATACATACATTTATAGAGCGCCATCTTGATTTGGTGGCCACCGGCATTCAAGAAATTGTAGTGTTTCATTCAACGCAAGACGAAATGTTAAAGTATGGCAGTGACGTTCCTTTCGCAATGATCGCAGACCCGACCAAAGAACTTTATAAAGCCTTTGGCATAGAGCCATCGGTCTTGTCCATTATCAACCCCGCCGCTTGGGCATCGGGTGTTACTGGCTTGTTGAAGTTTAAACAATTGCCCTATGAAAAGGGGCAGGGGTTATTTGGTTTGCCTGCGGATTTTCTTATCGCTAAAACCGGCGAAGTTATCGCCGTTAAATACGGAGCACATGCTGACGATCACTGGGAAGTGGATGAAGTGATTACGCAGGCGCGGCAGTTAGCGGTTGTTTAAATTCTTTGTGTTGATGAGAGGAACTAATGGTTCTCACCATTTATCGTGCGGCTTGAGTGAGGGTTGTTGCTTGAAAACCCAAGGATATTTCAAAGCCGCAAGCGTGAGCGTATTTTTTCAGTGTAGCCCAACTTGGGTTTGCCCCGCCTTTTTCTGATCGGCAGATATTGTTTTTATACGTACCCATTTTATGTGCGAGTTCTTCTTGCGTTAAATGAGCTGAGGCACGCATTTTTAGCAGTTTATCAATCAACTCAAGCTCTTCTGCTAATGCGTTGTATTCTTCAAATACTTCAGTCTTTTGCAGGGTGCGCTCTTTTAGTTGTGTTAATTTACTCATCTTGGCTTCGAATTAACAGGCATATGGTAAGGCTGAATGCAAACAACTTTTGCAAAACTTTCTATTATGATAGTTTTTCTGTATTACCGGTTTAATGATAAAACCGCTACCAAGCTTCATCAAAAAATCTGATTAACTCAATAACGGTTTGGATTATTCACTCCGGAACATATCGTCCATTTTTCACTTCGCTATGCGAAGCTTTTTAACAGCTTGATACCCGCCTGTGCGGGTACGACGAGGGGGAATTAAGAATTCAATTTCCACTCAGCTCTTATCTGGCGTATTTATTAATCGTCGTTAGCAAAGCCTAACAAGTGTAAAAGGCTGGTGAATAAGTTAACGATTGAAAGGAACAAGCTGGTGGTTGCCATAATGTAATTGGTTTCGCCACCGTGAATAATTTCGCTGGTTTGATACAGAATCAATGCAGACATTAACAGCACTATGCCAGCAGAAAGCACCAAGCTCATGGTGGAGAATTGATAGCCAAACGCAGAGGCGGCAAGCAAAAATACGCACGCTGCCAACATCAACACTAGGCCTGCAGCCACAAAACCGCTCAAGAAGCTAAAGTTTTTGCGTGTAGTTAATACATAAGCCGAAAGGCCGATAAACACCGCAGCAGTTCCACCCAAGGCCTGCATAATTAAAGCGCCACCGTTGGCCATTTTAAGGTAGTGATTGAGGATTGGGCCTAAACCTGCGCCAATTAAACCGGTAAATGCGAATACCACTAAAAGACCATTCGCAGAATTTGCGGTTTTAGGTAAAACAAACCAAATAAGGCCCATGGCAATTAAGCTCATTACCAACCCTGCGACTTGTCCTAATCCCATCGCCATAGACATGCCGGCGGTAATTGCGCTGAATGCGAGTGTTAGGCCAAGCAACATATAGGTGTTGCGCAATACCTTGTGCGTTTCGGTTTGGCTTACGGATTTAAGCGTTTCGAAGTTAGTTACGTTTTGCATGATGGTCTCCATCGGTAGTTACGGGTCATATTTAGCATTTAAAAGCTTTGAGATACTGACTTTTCAGATGCTACAAAAGAACTGATGCTATTGCTACGTCCAATTGTGAGGGCTGGATCTGTATTTTCAAGTGCGATTATCAATATCATTTCACCGCTATTCCCTTGAATAGACTCATTTTTTGGTAATAAGTTTCGGATGATTTTATGTGTGATCTTTAAGAGTGATTTTTAAGAGTGATTTTGGTAGGGTGCTGGGCATTCTTCAAAGAAAGGCTGAGCCCTATGATAAAAATTCGTCGTGGATTAGATTTGCCCATATCCGGCGCGCCCGAGCAAAAAATTATCGCTGGCTCCAAGGTAACGTCCGTTGGCTTGGTCGGCTTGGATTACTTGGGCATGAAACCCACTATGGCAGTAGCCGAGGGCGACCTCGTCAAGCGTGGCCAGCTTCTATTTACCGATAAGAAAACCCAAGGTGTGAAGTACACGGCTCCGGCAGCAGGTAGGGTAACGGCTATTCACCGTGGCGAAGGCCGTGTATTGCAGTCGGTGGTTATTACCTTGGAAGGCGAGGATACCGCTGAGCAGTTCAAAGCGTATCCCGCTCAAGATTTGCCTGCTTTAAACCGCGATCTTGTGGTTCAACAACTAAACGATGCCGGTTTGTGGGTCGCCTTGCGCACTCGTCCGTTTAGCAAAAGCCCAGCCTTAGATTCGGCTCCACACTCTTTATTTATCACTGCGATTGACACCAACCCGCTCGCGGCAGACCCCGCCGTTGTTATTGCCGAGCGCAATGATGATTTTGTGAATGGCGTGCAGGTTCTGTCCGTGCTGACTGAAGGCAAGGTGTTTGTATGCAAGCAAGCTGGCGCTGTTATTCCACCCGTTATCAATAAGAAAGTTGAGGTTGCCGAGTTCGCGGGTGTTCATCCTGCGGGCAACGTGGGAACCCATATCCACTTTTTAGACCCTGTGAGCGCTAACAAAACCGTGTGGGCAATTAACTATCAGGATGTCATGGCAGTGGGCAAGTTATTTACAACAGGTGAGTTGGATTGCCAACGAGTTATTTCTTTTGCTGGCCCACAAGTGGTTCACCCGCAATTAATTCGTACCACGCTTGGCGTGCACTTACAGGATTTGACCGCAAACACCCTTAAGCATGGCGATAATCGCGTAATTACCGGCTCGGTATTTGGTGGGCGCAAAGCTGATGGTGTGTTCTCTTATCTGGGGCGCTATCACAATCAAGTCTCGGTATTGGATGAAGGCCATGATCGTCCGTTTTTACATTACCTTCGCCCCGGTTTTGATCTTTTTTCAGTCATGCGTATTTATGCTTCAAAATTGTTCCCTCGTAAAACCTACGATTTCACCACCACCACTAACGGCAGCGAACGAGCCATGGTGCCGGTAGGTTCTTACGAAAAAGTGATGCCCTTGGATATTCTGCCCACGCAGTTGCTCCGAGCACTAATTGTGGGGGACACCGAAACTGCTCAGCAATTGGGTTGCTTGGAGTTAGAGGAAGAGGATTTGGCACTGTGTACCTTTGTTTGCCCCGGCAAGTATGAGTACGGCCCGATTCTGCGCGATAACCTTACACTGATTGAAAAGGAGGGTTAAGGGATGCGTTTTTTACGTAACTTTCATTTACGTCATTTCCTCGACAAAATCGAACCCAAGTTTCACAAGGGTGGCAAGCTTGCGGCCTTTTATCCACTTTATGAAGCTATAGATACGGCCTTATATCGCCCGCCGCATACCACTAAAACCACAGCGCACGTACGCGATGGCATAGACCTTAAGCGCATTATGATTACCGTGTGGGTATGTACTTTTCCGGCGATGTTTTACGGCATGTATAACCTTGGTTTTCAGGCCAATACCGCCATGGCGCACATGGGCTTAACCTCAGTTGTTGACTGGCACGGTGGCATTATTGAACTCTTGGCGGGTTACAACCCCAACAGTGTTTGGGATTGTTTGTGGCATGGCGCTGCTTATTTTTTACCGCTTTACGCCACTGTATTTATTGTCGGCGGTTTCTGGGAGGTACTTTTTGCCAGTATTCGCGGCCATGAAGTCAATGAAGGTTTTTTTGTAACCTCGGTACTTTTTGCACTTATCTGCCCGCCTGATTTGCCACTGTGGCAAGCAGCCATGGGCATTAGTTTTGGTGTAGTGGTTGCCAAAGAGCTGTTTGGTGGCACCGGCAAAAACTTTGTTAACCCTGCCTTGGCGGGGCGTGCTTTCCTCTTTTTTGCCTACCCTGCAGATATTTCAGGCGATGCGGTTTGGGTTGCGGTGGATGGCTTTGCCGGTGCGACTACCTTATCTATTGGTGCCCAAGAAGGCATGGCGGCGGTAACGGCTAAGCTGACTTGGTTGGATGCATTTGTCGGCAAAGAAATGGGGTCAGTCGGTGAAACATCTGCACTGGCGATATTCTTGGGTGGTGCAGTGCTGCTCTTTATGGGTATCGCCTCTTGGCGCATTGTATTGGGCGTTATGCTCGGTATGGTTGCCATGACGTTAGTTTTCAATCACTTTGGCGACCCCGTGAGTAACCCCATGATGGCCATGCCTTGGCACTGGCATTTAGTGGTGGGTGGTTTTGCCTTCGGGATGATTTTTATGGCGACTGACCCAGTGTCTGCCGCCATGACCAATACCGGTAAATATTGGTTTGGTGCGCTCATCGGCGTTATGTGTATTTTAATCCGCGTGGTGAACCCAGCTTACCCAGAGGGCATGATGCTGGC
>SYDJ01000182.1 GCA_005801205.1 Gammaproteobacteria bacterium | reverse complement strand
CGGCGGAGGGCGAAATCACTTCATTCCTAAAGGCCTACGCTGACGACCTGGAGCTCTGCACCAAGACACCCGAAGGCCACCAGCTGGTCCTCGACAAGACCGACCTGTCTACGGCGGTGCTGTAGGCTACATCTCCTGGAACGGCAATATGGATACCGCGATTGCAATTCGCACCGCCGTTATCAAAGGCGGCAAACTCTATGTGCAAGCCGGTGCTGGCGTAGTGGCGGATTCTGTTCCTGCGTTGGAATGGAAAGAAACTATGAACAAAGCGCGCGCTATTTTTAAAGCCGTCGATATGGTTGGGTGCTCTGAGGATAAGGGAGAAAAGTCATGATATTAATGATCGATAACTACGATTCGTTTACCTACAATCTCGTGCAATATTTAGGTGAGTTGGGTGCAGATGTAAAAGTAGTGCGCAACGATGAAATTACCATCGAAGAAATCGCCGCGCTCGCGCCGGAAAAAATTGTGATTTCGCCAGGCCCTTGCACACCCAATGAAGCGGGTGTCTCGGTAGAGACAATTAAAACTTTTGCGGGCAAAATTCCGCTGCTCGGCGTGTGCTTGGGCCACCAAGGTATTGGTCAGGCAATGGGCGGCAACGTGATTCGTGCCCCTTTTGTTATGCACGGTAAAACCTCACCGGTTTATCACAAAAATACCGGCGTATTTACCGGCTTGAAAAATCCGTTTCAAGCAACGCGCTACCATTCATTGGTCATTGAAAAAGAATCGCTGCCAGATTGTTTGGAAATTACAGCATGGACACAAAATGAAGATGGCAGCATGGCCGAGATTATGGGCGTGAAACATAAAACCCTCGCCGTTGAAGGCGTGCAGTTTCACCCAGAATCCATCTTGACCGAACATGGTCACGATATGCTGCGTAATTTCTTGGAAGGGAAGTAGTATGTCGCAAATTAAAATTTATGGGCTAAAAACACATTTGGATCCGATTAAAAAGCAATTGTCTGATGTAATACATTCTTGTGTTATGAATGCATTGCAATTTCCTGCTGATAAACGAGCACACCGTTTTATTGGTTTGGATAAAGATGATTTCTTTATGCCAGCAGGCAGAAGCGACGCCTATATTATTATTGAAATTACGATGATTGAAGGCCGCTCGATTGAAGCCAGAAAAAAATTAATTCGTTTGTTATTCGATGAAATTAAAGCAGACATTGGAATTGATTATATGGATGTTGAAATATGTATTTACGAAAGCCCTGCCTGTAATTGGGGGTTTCGTGGAATGCATGGTGATGAAATAAAACTCAATTATACAGTTAATGTGTAGCTGAATCGTTTACGATAAATCATAAGCTTAAGAAAAAGAATGATGCGCTGCAGTATTATTACTGAGGCGCAAATAAAGAATACTGTTTGATTCAAAACCGTATGCGGCATGGATGCCGCATCCGAGCCTACAGGGAAGTATTCACGGCGGGTTTTGAATTGAACAGTATTCTTTACCGCACATTCATTAGTATAGTCAGTGACATCAACTATAAAAGGCAGAAGGCAATGGATATCAAACAAGCATTAAATACATTGGTTGCGCGAGTTGATCTGAGCACTGAAGACATGATTGCAGTCATGCGTATTATCATGACCGGCGGCGCAACGCCTGCGCAAATTGGTGGCTTTTTAGTGGCCTTGCGTATGAAAGGTGAAACGCTGGATGAAATTACCGGCGCAGCTATGGTGATGCGTGAACTCGCAACACCCGTTGATATCCATGTTGATTACTTAGTGGATACCTGTGGTACTGGCGGTGATGGTGCCAACTTGTTTAATGTATCTACCGCCAGCGCATTTGTTGTCGCTGCTGCGGGCGGCCGCGTTGCTAAACATGGAAACCGTTCTGTTTCCAGCTCAACGGGTAGTGCCGATGTATTAGAGGCAGCGGGTATCAAATTGGATATTACCGCTGAGCAAGTTGCTCGTTGCGTAAAAGAAATTGGTGTGGGTTTTATGTTTGCACCTGCACATCACAGCGCAATGAAGCATGCGATTGGCCCGCGCAAAGAATTGGGTATGCGCACCATTTTTAATATGCTCGGCCCTATAACGAACCCTGCAAGTGTGAAACGGCAAGTGATTGGCGTGTTCAATGGCGCGCTCTGTAAACCTATGGCCGAAGTGCTTGCTCGTTTAGGCAGTGAGCATGTAATGGTTGTACATGCTAAAGATGGCTTGGATGAAATTAGTTTGGCCACTGAAACTCAAGTCGCCGAATTAAAAAATGGTGAGATTCGTGAATACACCATCAAGCCTGAAGATTTTGGTATTCAAAGTAAAAGTTTAATTGGCTTGAGCGTTAAAAGCGCAGAAGACTCGCTGCTATTAATTCAAGATGCACTCGGCAATCGTCGTGGTCAGTATGCAGAAAAAGCGGCGGATATTATTGCGCTCAATGCGGGTGCTGCCATTTATGTCAGTGGTGTTGCCGATACCCTTGCCGACGGAGTTGAAATGGCGCGCGATGCTATTGGCAGTAGTTTAGCGGGTGAAAAAATTCGCGAGCTTGCGTCCTTTACCCAGTATTTGTAATAGTCTTGCTCCCTTCTTTAGAAAAAGGGAGGGCAGGGTAGTACTTACTTAAGCTTTTTAGCCGTCATCCCGTAGGGATCCAGCGTCTTTAACACGGCAAAGTCACTGGATCCCTACGGGATGACGATTCCCATATAAACGTAATCATCCAGTCGATGTAGAGATAAACTTATATGTCTGAAACCCCAACCGTCTTGCGTAAAATTATTGCGCGCAAATGGGAAGAAATTGCCGCGCGCAAAGAACATACATCTTTAGCGGATTTAAAAGTGCGCGCGGCAGAGCAAGCGCCAGTGCGCGGTTTTGTAAAAGCCATTGAGCAAAAAATCGCGCAAGGTAAATCTGGCGTTATCGCAGAAATTAAAAAAGCATCGCCTAGCAAAGGTGTTATTCGCGAGCATTTTGTGCCTGCGGAATTGGCGCGTTCTTATGAGTTGGGCGGTGCAGCGTGTTTGTCTGTGCTAACCGACATAGATTTTTTTCAGGGCGCTGATGAATATCTGCAGCAAGCTCGTGCTGCCGTTAGTATTCCGGTTATTCGCAAAGATTTTTTGGTAGATGAGTATCACATCTACGAAGCCCGTGCGTTAGGGGCAGATTGCGTACTCCTAATTGTTTCTGCCTTGGAAACGCCAAAGTTAAAAGAGTTGAATTCGCTGGCTCAAGATCTTGGATTGGATGTGCTAGTAGAAGTGCATGACGAAAAAGAATTGGATATCGCATTGGAGCTGCCCAATAAATTAATCGGCATCAACAATCGTAATCTGCATACCTTTGATGTGACCTTGGATACAACCTATAAGTTACTCGATAAAATTGGCAGCGAACGCATTGTGGTGACTGAGAGCGGGATTTTGGCTCCGGCGGATGTACAGGCCATGCGTGCTAAAAACGTGAATGCATTTTTGGTGGGCGAGGCTTTTATGCGTGCAGAAGATCCGGGCGTTGCCCTGAGTGAATTCTTCAAATAGGATGCTCAGCCTCCCTTTAAAAATCACTTGTAAAAAAACCGCCACTCGGCGGTTTTTTTATGGGCGGTTAAACGAAACGGATTAACGTGTTCCGTAAACCACCATAGTCTTGCCTTTTACCATTACTAAACCTTGGTCTTCTAAGGTTTTAAGTACGCGGCCAACCATCTCGCGTGAGCAACCTACAATACGGCCAATTTCTTGGCGAGTAATTT